>JAABRF010000004.1 GCA_011391075.1 Flavobacteriia bacterium
TCGGTTATGCTGTAGGCCCATTCAGGAGTGAAAGGACGGACGTGTTCTTTGAGTTGATCAAATCCGGTAGTGTATTTGGCAACGTATTCTTTGTCGTATAATTCTTCGAAAATGATGACATTCATCCAAGCCAATAACAAAGCCATATCTGTCGCTGGACGAATAGGTAACCAGAACTTAGATTTGCTGGCTACTGTTGAAAGACGTGGGTCAACCGTAATGATGCTCACACCTTTATCAATAGCTTCAGCAACTTCTTGTACTTGAGAATTATGCATGTTTTCACCAATGTGCGAACCGATGAATACCAAACATTTTGAATCTCTCATATCAGTGGACTCAGGAGAACCGCAACTTTCTCCGAAAGTTACTTTTAAACCCTCATCACGCGGACCTCTACATTGTGCAAAAGCCGGTTCGGCGATAGTATCCGATCCGTAAGCTTGAAATAAATGATCCAAATGTTTTCCAATGTCACCATGTTTCAATAAGGCAAAGCTTTCTGCACCATATTTTGACTTGATTTCAGTCATTTTTTTGGCAATTAAAGCGATGGCTTCTTCCCAAGAGGCTTCTTTGAATTTGGATGGTTCTCCTTTTTTCGAAACTCGAATTAATGGTTTTTTAAGTCGGTCATTGTCAAAATGCAATCCTAAACCACCTGTTCCGCGGGTACATAATCTACCGCGACTCAGTTGGTCGTCGTCATTCCCAATTACTTTTTTAATTTGACCTTCCTCATCTACATAGGCCCAAGCGGCGCATTTCCAGAAGCAGACATCACAATAAGTAGGTAAACGTTTTAGTTCAGGACGGTTGTAATTGAAATCGTCTTTATCGTTTCCAAAAACATTTACAGGCATTAATGACCCTACTACCGCTGCTCCACCTACACCGAGTGATGATATTTTTATAAAATCCCTTCTTGATGTGTTCATTTTTGTTGGTTTTTTATATGTCTAAAATGGTTAATAATTAGTTTTACAAAGTAAATCTCAGTTTTTAACAAAGGAGATATTTTGAATTTTTAGTTTGAAAACCGATGTTTTTTTATAAAAAAACTAAATTTTTATTAAGTTTTCAAATTTGAGACAAAATTCGACATTAATTAAGTCTATATAAATGATATAAATCAAGTTTAAACCTGATTTTGAGTAACATTTATTACAAGAATATTAAAACAGATTCTTATTCCAACATTTTAAGATTGATTCTTTTCCCGGCAATTATAGAAGCTAAAAAGCTTAAAAAACTCATTGTCAAAATGACTATAATTATATTTTGAAGTGTTAATTTTACTGGGTATGACAAATTGGGGTTGATCATTAATAAATGAAATTGATCTTGTAGGATAACTAGAATTATACCCAGTATTAAACCCAACACAAGTCCAAACATACTCAACATAAATCCTTGTAAAACAAATATTTTTTGTAATTCTGGAATGGTAACACCCAAACTATACAAAGTTTTTAAATTGGTTTTTTTATCTAGAATCATCATGATGATGGTTCCAATAATATTAAACAATGCTATGATGAGTATCAAAGTAAAAACAAAGTACAATACGATATTTTCAGTATTGAGCATTCTGTAAAATACGGCGTTGAGTTGTTTTCGAGTTTGTACCTTAAAATCTGAGCCCAATTGGGTTTGCCACTTGGTTGCAAAATTTTCCGGATTGGTTTGGGGTTTTAGTCTTATGGTTATACCACTGATTTGGTCTAAAGGATAACCCAACAATTCCTGAACAATAGGTAAATGTGCAAAAACATATTTACTGTCTATTTCATCAATAATAGCAAAAACCCCAATATTTTGCGTATTAATGTTATTAACTAAACTTTCAGGATTGGTAATGTCGTATGAATTACCTGGTTTAGGAACATAAATATTCAAAGGATTGATGTAATCTATTCCCAAAGATAACTTATTGGAAATACTGTTTCCCGCCACAACACCATAAGGCACATTGGGATTTAACCACTCACCTCCTATAACAGTGGTGTCCATCTTGACAACATTTATAAAGTGTTCGTCAACACCATATATGTAAGCAATATGTTCCTTGTTTTGATAATTGAAAAAGGCGCGTTCTTCCAATGTTTTTGAATAGACTTCAATATCGGAATCATTCTTTAAATGCTGAATCAATGAATCGGTTATGTGAAAAGTTTTTCCTTTGGCTGCTGTAATTTTAATGTCTGGGTCGGCTGCTTGATAAAAACCAATGCTGAAGTCTTTTAATCCGGAAAACCCCGATAAAACCACGAATAAAACCAATGTAGCAAAAACAACTCCCACAGCAGCAAAAATGGTAATAATGTTAATGGCATTATTACTGCTTTTTGAAATCAGATATCTTTTAGCTATGTATAGTGGAAAATTCACTTTATAATGGGATTGCTAATTGGATTATGGTGTTGAAAGTTGGATTGTAATCGAAATAATAAGTGTTTTCACGACTTATTTTACCTGACTTTTTAAGACAACACGGTGTAATAATTTTGGAAAAAACCGCTTCAAGTAAATCCCCAAAATCTCTTTTTTACCACCGATACAGACTTCAAACTTCTTCTTTTCAATTGAAACAATAAATTTTTGAGCCAATACTTCAGTAGTAATACCGTTAACAGTTGCCGGATCGTCAAAATTTTGTGGAGAGCCATTGGAAGTTAAAGCATTGCGCGAGGCATTGGTTTTGATAAACCCCGGACACACAAGGGTTACAAAAACACCGTCTTTTTCATGTTCCATGCGCAAAACGTCGAAAAATCCGTGTAAGGCATGCTTGGCACCGCAATAACCACTGCGATAAGGAGAGCCAAATTTTCCCATGACACTAGTTGTTACGGCAAAATGGCCACTTTTTTGTTTTATAAAATAAGGCAAAACTGCTTTAGCTAAAGCCACATTACTCAAGTAATCAACTTGTATCAAACGTTCGTAAACAGATATTTCGGTTTCATTTATAAGAGACCTTTGACTGACACCGCCATTGAGAATAACTACATCCAATCTTCCAAAAAAAACAAGGGCTTGTTGAACCCAATTCCCAACTTGTTCATAATGAGCTAAATCAAATGGTAAAACGGTAACATCTTGTGTCTTGCATTGGGTTTTGACCCGTTCTAACGCTTCAACATTTCTACCGGACAAAATTAATTGGCAACCTTTTCGGGCATAGGCATAGGCAATTGCTTCTCCAATGCCACTTGAAGCTCCGGTAATCCAAACAATTTTTTTAATGTTTTTTTCAAACATAAACAATCAGTTTTTAATCAGGTAAAAATACGCTATTTTTAAACTACTCCTCATGGTGTTATCATTTTAAAGAATGTTAATAATAACTTAACAATCTAAACAAATTGGAGTAATAAATAGAATCTAATCTTGCAACATAAACCATAATGTAAATTAAATGAAAAATTTTTTACTTTTTACAATCGTTTCTTTTTTGATTTCATCGGCTTTTGCTCAAAGTGATTTGAGAGGTAAGGTGCTGGATGATCAACACAATCCACTTGTAGGTGCATATGTTTACTTGGAGGGATCTACTTTTTATAGCATGACAGATTCAAATGGGAGTTTTAAATTGTATAGTTTAACTGCAGGAACCTACTCATTGGTTGTGAACTATGTGGGTTATTCTGACTACAAACAAGAAGTAGTATTATTAGAAAACCAACCACTTTATTTGGAAATAATATTAGATGAATCCATAAAGCTTGAAGAAATTATTATCAATGCTAGTATCGATGGTCAAGCCAAAGCATTGAATGCTCAAAAGAACAAAAACAATATTGCACAAGTCGTTTCTAGTGAGCAAATAGAAAAATTTCCAGATGCCAATGTTGGAGATGCCTTAAAGAGATTGCCTGGCATAAATGTTCAGTATGATCAAGGGGAAGCAAGATTTGCAAATATTAGAGGAACTTCTCCCGAACTCAACTCCATAACCATTAATGGTGAAAGAGTTCCATCTGCCGAAGCAGAAAAAAGATATGTTCAGTTGGATCTAATTCCGGCAGATATGGTGAAAACAATAGAAGTTAATAAAGCGCTTACCCCTGATATGGATGCTGATGCTATCGGTGGTTCAATAAACTTGGAAACAGAGAAAGCTTCAGCTAAACAAAAAATTTCAGGAACATTAGGCTCTGGATATAGTCTACTTACCGAAAAACTTATTTATAGAGGTCAATTCTCATACTCAAACAGATTTGAAGATGGAAAAATCGGATTGATTCTTGAAGGTTCTGTTTTGGACAAGTCAACCCGTTCTGATGATGTTGAGCCTTATTGGGATTATACAGATGAAAACAACAAAGATGCAACTGCCTTTACTTCCGAGTTGCAAATCCGTCAATATTATGTCGAACGTTTGAGAAAAAGTTTTTCTGCTACTTTAGATTTTGAATTGGATAAAAATCACAATATCTATGTAACAGGTATGTATAACCACAGAAATGACTGGGAAAATCGCTACCGCTTGGAATTTAAAGATATTGAAGAAGATGGTGGTGAGATGATTGCTGAAATTAGACGTCAAACTAAAGGTGGATCAAGTGACCATAAAAGTGCCCGTTTAGAAGACCAAAGAATGTTTAGCATTAAAACAGGAGGTGAACACTATTTCAATAAAACGTACTTCAATTGGTCTATTTCAGCTATGAAGGCAAGTGAGGATAGACCAAATGAACGTTACATCATGTTTAGAGAAAAAGATGCCGAAGTGCTATTGGATTTAACAGATCCACGTGAACCTAAAGTGACACCAGTCAACCCTGATTTATCAGATTTTAGTGATGAGTTTGGTTTTAAAGAATTAACCGAGCAATTTCAAGATACTCAAGAAAAGGACTTTAACGGTAAATTTAATATTGAGATTCCAATATTATATGGAGATAATAATAGCTTTCTCAAAGTGGGTTCTCGTTTCAAAATGAAAAATAAATTTAGAAATAATACTTTTAAAGAATATGAAGCTACCTCTGCCAATGAAAGTGCCTTTGAAGATGGAGCCTATGCTTCTGCTACAAATCACACTTTCTCCAATTACAATGCTGGAGACTATACCGTTGGTTCATTTGTGTCCAACTCATATCTTGGAGGTTTGGATTTAACAAATTCAAATTTATTTGAAGGGGAAGATATCAACGAAGAATTGGCAGTTAATTTTGAAGCAAAAGAAGATGTATTTGCAGGCTATGCTATGTACACGCAAAATATTGGTGAAAAATGGATGTTTTTAGGAGGCGTAAGATTGGAGCATACCCAATTACAATATTCAGGAAAAATTTATGATGCAGCAACTGATGAACTTTATGATAGTGGCCTTCAAAGAGATAATTACAACAATTTTTTGCCTGCTTTACATATTAAGTACAGTCCTTCAAAAAGCACAAACATTCGTTTAGCCTATACCAATACATTGGCAAGACCCAATTATTATGACATAGTTCCCTATCAAAATATAGATTCGGGCGACAACTTAATCAATATTGGAAACCCTGCATTATTGCCTACCACTTCAATTAATATTGATGTTTTAGGTGAACATTTTTTTAAAAATGTTGGGGTAATTACTGCAGGTGTTTTTTACAAGAGATTAAACGATGTAATAGCTAATAAAAACTTAAATGATTTTACCTTCCAAGGTAATGTTTATGATATTTTCACCCAACCTATAAATGCCGGAAATGCCAGATTATATGGATTTGAAGTAGGTGTTCAAAGGAGATTGGATTTTCTTCCCGGAGTATTGAAAAATTTAAGTGTTATGGCCAATTATACTTATAATCAATCTGAATTGGAAGATATAAAATTGGAAGGAAGAGAAGATGAAATACTTCCTTTAGCTGGAACTCCGAATAACTTAATAAACGCTAGTTTAGCTTATGATAGTAAGAAATTTGAAATGCGTGTTTCTTACAGTTTTGCTGATGAATTTGTTGAAGAATTTGGAGAAGAATCCTTTTATGATCGTTGGTATGATTCTGTAAATTATCTAGATATAAATGCCGATTATAAGATTACTAAAAATTGGAAAATATATGTAAGTTTGGAGAATCTATTAAACCAACCTCTTAGATATTATCAAGGTGTTTCAGATAGAACACAACAAGCAGAATATTATGGACTTAATACTAAATTAGGTGTCAAATTTAAATTCTAATATGAACCAATCGATATCAATTTTTAACAGAGGAAAGGTGCTTTCCTCTGTTTTGATTTTTGTAGGCTTAGTTATAGTTACCGCTTGCAAAAGTTTAACTAATGTTGAAGCTATAGACGATGCAAATGCATTTAAGGAAGCCAAAAATTTACAATTAAAAATCGAAAATACTGTTTCAGCCGATGTCGAAACAACACCTGTTAATGCCGATAGTCCTGACGGTGATTCTGCAGATGATCCCGCCATATGGTATAATGAAGCATACCCAGAACAAAGTGTAGTTTTTGGTTCTAATAAACAGTTTGGTATACACGCCTACGATTTAAAAGGTCGTGACTTACAATTTGTTAATTATGCTCAAATTAATAATATTGATGTGCGACAAACCATAAACTTTGGCACCCAAAAAGTCGATGTTTTAGCAGGGAGCAATCGCACCCAGCAATCTGTTGATATTTTTTTAATAAATGCTAACGGTAAGATAGCTATAAAACCCGATTACCAAATTCATTTAGGAGCCATGAAGCCCTATGGATTGTGTTTGTACAAAGATATTCAAAACAATCTCAATATTTTTGTTAATGATAAGGAAGGCAATGTTTTACAAATTATAGTTAAATGGAACGTTGATGGTGGTATACAATCAGAAGTTGTGAGAAAACTTAAGTTGGATTCGCAAGTGGAAGGGATGGTTGTAGATGATGTGAACCACAAGTTGTACGTAGGTGAAGAAATGGCTGGTATACATGTTTTTGAAGCTGCTGCTAATGCAGATTCTCGTGGTTTTATGTTGCCACAAAGTAGTAAGTCTAATTCGCAAATCAAGTATGATGTCGAAGGGTTGGCACTCTTACCTCCACACTATTTAATAGCATCCAGTCAGGGAAATTTTTCCTATGCAATATTTGACTTGAAAGAACAAAAGTATGTTACTTCATTTATAATTAATGAGAATCAAATAGACGGTGTTGAAGAAACCGATGGATTAGAGGTTTTTTACGGTAAATTAGGAACGCAATTTCCAAAAGGAATTTTTGTAGTACAAGACGGTTTTAATTTTCAAGGAAATGTCAAACAAAATCAGAATTTTAAAATAGTGGATCTTAATAAAATTCTCCCATTTTTGAATTGATATTTTAGAGAATCAAGTAAGAAGTAATTTGATTAAGGATAATATTTACATCTTTTTACGACGTGGTAAAATCTCAGGATGCGCAATGGGATTCGGTTCTTCTCCCTTAAGTGCTTTGTCAATACCTTCAATAACATCCAATGAATCATCAACCATAAATCGCAACTCAGGGACACGACGCATTTGATTTTTGATGCGTAATGCCAATTGATGCCTGATTAAATGGCTGTGTTCTTCAATTTCCACCATTAGTGCTTCTCGGTGTTGGGAAGGAAAAACACTGATATAAACCCTTGCCTCCATCATGTCGGGAGTTACTTTTACTTCGGTTACTGAAACAATAACGCCTTTATGCGCATTTCTCAGCGCATCTTGTATGATTTCTGCAATGTCTTTTTGGATAATACCACCTATTTTTTTTTGTCTGTTTGTTTCCATTTTATTATGATTCAGAAGAATAACATTTACTTCCGACAAAAGAGGAAAATAATGTTCTCTGATGTCGATAATTTGCAGTACATCTAATTGTGTACGAATGTACAAAGATATTTAAATTAGTTTCAATATGGAAATGATGTTCAAGAGGACTCGACGTCTCGGTTTTCTTTGTTACTTTTGCAAATCAAAACAACAAAAAATGAAAAAAATAGAACACATTGGAATTGCTGTCAAAGATTTGGAACAGTCCAAAGAACTTTTTGCTAAACTATTCGGAAAACCCGCTTATAAACAAGAAACGGTTGAGAGTGAAGGAGTAACTACTTCATTTTTTGAAGTTGGACCTAATAAAATTGAACTTTTAGTTGCCACAAATCCGGAGAGTCCAATTGCCAAATTTATTGAGAAAAAGGGTGAAGGCATTCATCACATTGCATTTGAAGTAACCGATATTGTGAGCGAAGTAGCCCGTTTGAAAAATGAAGGTTTTGTCGTACTCAATGAAACTCCCAAAAATGGAGCCGATCATAAAATCATCGTTTTTTTACATCCAAAATCTACCAATGGGGTATTAATCGAGCTTTGTCAGGAGATTAAATAGCTTAAAATAGTGTCGTTGGCGTATTTTTTAATAAAAAAAATATGAGCGTCAAATTCCATCTTCTGATTTCAATTCTGTATCTTGCGCCCCGAAAATAGTCTTTTTGTACATGTCAAAAATAGAAAAATATCAACAAAATCGCCTTCGTTCATCCTATTTGTATGTAGTGTTGAGCATTGCTTTGGTTTTATTTGTATTGGGTTTGCTAGGCATTTTGGTTTTGCAATCCAATGTATTGGCCAAACATTTTAAAGAGCAGGTTTCGATGAATATTTTCTTAAATGATGAAATAAGTATATCAGAAATTCAAAAGTTTCAAAAGAAACTCGCTGAAAAAGAATATGTTAAATCAATACATTACATATCAAAAGATTCGGCTGCTCAAATGATGGAGCAAGAATTAGGAGAAGATTTTTTACAGTTTTTGGGAACCAATCCTTTGAAACAAACCTTAGAAATGCACTTAAAATCGGAGTATGTGACATTGGATAGTGTAGCCAAAATCAGAAAAGATATAGGTACTAATCCACATATTTACGAAATCAGTTATGACGAAATACACATTGATAAATTGGATCGCAATATTGAAAAAATAACGCTTTGGGTTTTAGTGTTGAGTGGCATTTTGACCATGATAGCCGTATTGCTCATCAATAGTACCATAAGACTATCCATTTATTCCAAACGGTTTACCATTAAAACCATGCAAATGGTAGGTGCAACCAAAAATTTTATTCGCAAACCTTTTATCATTACCGGAATCAAACTCGGAATTGCTGGTTCAGTTTTGGCGATTATTGCTTTATATCTATTAGCAATGTATTTTGAAAAACAAATTCCGGATGTAAAAATAACTCAACAATATGATATTCTGGCTATTGTGTTTGGTGGTATTCTAATTTTAGGAATAGTAATTACCGGAATAAGCACCTATTTTGCAACCAGAAGATTTTTAAATTTACGCACCGAAGAGTTGTATTATTAATTTTTACATCTATTTGTTGATGTAAAATTGTGTTTTTTAACTTGATTAGCATCAAGCAAAAGATCGTAGAAATTATTTAATTGACAATATAGAATAGTTATATAGTATAGAACCTTTAATTTTCTCAAATGAGTAAAAAAACAAATCAAAGTACTGAATCAAAAGAGCCAACAGCTGTATTTTTATTTGATAAAATGAATTATTACATCATGATAATCGGAATCGTGTTGATTGCTATTGGGTTTATTCTTATGTCGGGAGGCGGAAGTGAAGATCCCAACGTTTTCAACGAGGAGATTTATAATTTTCAACGCATCAGACTAGCTCCAACCCTTGTGATTATCGGACTTGGTTTACAAGTTTTTGCCATTTTATACAAGAAAAAAGCCTCATAAATTTCTCCTAAATCTCGTTTTTTCCTTTAATTTTGATTCAATATGAGTGTTTTTCAAGCCATTATCCTTGCCATCATTGAAGGATTAACAGAGTTTTTACCGGTTTCTTCAACCGGACATATGGTCTTGGCATCTTCATTTATGGGTATTGCACATGATGATTTCACCAAACTATTTACCATTGCCATTCAATTAGGGACCATAATTTCTGTCTTGGTATTGTATTTCAAACGCTTTTTTCAAAGTGTAGATTTTTACTTCAAACTTTTTGTTGCCTTTATTCCTGCGGTTATTGTAGGGCTGTTGATTGGAGATTATGTAGATCAATTGCTTGAAAATCCGATTTCGGTAGCCGTTTTTTTGGTTATCGGCGGCTTTATTTTACTCAAAGTTGACAATTGGTTTGGAAATCACGAAAATACAGACATTACCTACAAACAAGCATTTAAAATTGGTATGTACCAATGTTTAGCCATTTTACCAGGCGTATCTCGTAGTGGTGCCAGTATTGTTGGAGGAATGTCCGAAAAATTATCCCGCACTATTGCAGCCGAATTTTCTTTTTTCTTGGCCATACCTACAATTTTAGGAGCCACAGTCAAAAAAGCATATGATTATTACGATGCAGGTTTTACAATTACCGATGATCAGGTAAATCTATTGATTATAGGTAATATTGTGGGATTTGTGGTGGCGATGATTGCAATAAAAACTTTTATAGGTTTTTTGAGTAAACACGGATTTAAATTTTTTGGATATTATAGAATTGCAGTAGGAATTATAATTTTAATTATTCATTTTACTGTTCTCAAGTTGACTGTTGTTTAAGTTTCTAATGGCAAAATTGCCGCATCTTTCAAATCCCAATTTTTAATGAATGTATCTTTCGATGATTTTAAAGAAGGGCAATTACTTCTAATTGACAAACCTTTAAAGTGGACTTCATTTCAAGTCGTCAATAAATTGCGTTGGTTAATCAGCAATACTTTTAAAATAAAAAAAATCAAAGTTGGTCATGCCGGCACCTTGGACCCATTGGCTTCCGGTTTACTTTTGATTTGTACAGGAAAGATGACCAAAAAAATCGAAGAATATCAAGGTATGCCCAAAGAATATACCGGTACTTTTACGGTCGGGGCAACAACCCCTTCATTTGATATGGAAACCGAAATCAATCAAAACTTTCCGTTCGACCATATAACTGAAGGGTTCATCATAGAAACTGCTCAAAAATTTTTAGGAGAAATCGATCAAAAACCACCGTTGTATTCAGCAATCAAAAAAGATGGAGACAGATTATATGATATAGCTCGTAGAGGAGAAACGACCGAAATCGCCAGTAGAAAAGTCAGTATCTATACATTTGAAATAACAGAAGTAAATTTACCGGATATATCTTTCAGAATTACATGTAGCAAAGGTACTTATATACGTTCTATTGCCGATGATTTTGGAAGAGCTTTAAATTCAGGAGCGTATTTATCGGCTTTAAGGCGCACCAAAATTGGTGATTATTCAGTTGAGAATGCGATAAGTCCTATTAAATTTCAAGAAAATTTAACCGGAATCATGGTTGAAAACCAAACATAACAAATCTTTTATCTGTGGTATAATAATTGTTTGTAAATTTGTAGGCTTTTTTAAAACAATTCCAAACATTAAACATATGCAACGTCACCTCAAATTTATCGCAGCTTTTGCGATTTTTACTGTACTAGTTTATTTGACCTCTGGACACGCTACAAATCCATTTGCAGAACAAAAAAAAATACAACTAGATCAAACAGAATTTCAAATCAGAACCATAGCTTTTTACAATCTTGAAAATTTATTTGATACTATTAATGATCCTGATTTGAATGATGAAGCTAGTCCAATTATGGAGCTCAAGGGCAATCGTACAGTTTCTTATAATAAGAAATTAAACAATATGGCTAGAGTTCTTTCAGAAATTGGAATGAAAGAAGCCAATACACCACCAGCCATTATTGGGGTATGTGAAATTGAAAACAAACAAGTTTTGGAAGATTTAATCCACACCGAATATTTAAAAAAATATGATTATGGCATCATACATTACAATTCAAAAGATTTTAGAGGAATTGACGTAGCCTTATTGTATAGAAAACAGTTCTTTACACCTACATTTCACAAATCTTATGACGTAAAATTGTACGATGCTGGTGATCGCGTTTTTACGCGTGACCAATTGTTGGTTTCGGGATTATTGGATGGTGAAATGATACATGTTATTGTCAACCATTGGCCTTCTAGAAGAGGAGGAGAAGCAGCAAGCCGACCACTTAGAATGGGCGCAGCCAAGTACAACAAGCAAATGATAGATTCGCTTCAAAAAATGTATGAAAATCCAAAGGTGTTCGGAATGGGTGACTTTAATGATGACCCTATTAATGCCAGTTTGAAAGAAGTATTACAAGCTACTGGTGTTAAAAAAGACGTCAAAGAAGGTGGTATTTACAATCCAATGGAAGATTTATTCAGAAGAGGTTTCAGTACTTTGGGATATCGTGATAATATCAATCTTTTTGACCAAATTTATATGACTTCGCCATTGTTGGGCAACGATAAGGATTTTTCAACTTGGAAATTTTATCAGGCCAATATTTTTAATCCTATGTATTTGACCAATCCCAAAGGAAAATACAAAGGATATCCCTTCAGAAGCTGGGATACAGCTGGATTCACAGGAGGATATAGCGATCATTATCCGGTTTATGTTTACGTAGTCAGAGAGAAGAAATAATCCAAAAATTCTTAAATAAAAAAACGGTTTGTCACAATGTAACAAACCGTTTTTTTATTTAAGAATTTTATATCTTTCCAATATATTTCCTGCCCACTGCAAACTGCCTACTCAAATCTTACCCATATATTTTTTAGGTGTCACTAAAAATTTCTTTTTAAAAGCCGCTATGAAATGACTGGGTGTGCTGTATCCTATTTCATACGCTACTTCGGATACATTGTATTTTTTGGTGTCTAATTTTCGACGCGCATATTCCATTTTATACTCCCATAGGAAGTTGAAAACTGTATCTCCATAGATTTGTTTGAATCCATCTTTTAAATAATGTGTAGGCAATCCAATCTCTTCTGCCAATGCTTGTAAAGTTGGAGGTTCAGCCATTCTTTCAATAATTATAGCCTTGGCGCGTCTTATTTTTTCAACATTTTCTTCTTGTTGCAAAAAGGGGCAATTATTGGAAGCATCGTCTTGGGGTTGGAAATAAATACTCAAGAGCTCATAAATTTTTGCCTTTAGATATAATTTTTCCATAGTAGCCTGTACCTTATGAGAAATGATTTGACTCAATACAATACTTTCTCCAGGCGAAATACTCTTATCGGCATAGTATTTTTTGCTTTTATTTTCTTCGCTTAAGAAGTGAATGATACCTGCTTCCGGGGTAAAAAAAGTATGCAATTTCTCAATGGAAATCAGTATAGTTACCATTTTACCTTGAGGAACCAATTCAATATCCATAGGTAAATCTTGTACCGGATTATATAGCAACATGGATTTGCTTTCTGGCACATCTATGGCATATCTACCTTGGTTGAAATACAGTTTGGAGTTGTGTTGTAAACTAAAGTGAATTTGAATGTAAGAACAATCAATTTCCTTGGCACATCGCACCAATTCTGGGGTGTCATTTAGATTTAAAAGGAGAATAAATCCAGGTTCAATTTCTGTTCCTTGAACGTTATATTTTGTCATGATAAAAATTTAGAAAGTTAGTTTTAGATTGAAAATAGATTACAATTTGCCTTAATAATCAGCAATTACGTTGCAAATATATAAAAAATTCATTCGGTATTAATATTATTTTGAGCGTTATTTTTTTTTTCATTATAGAGATACTTTTGCTGACATTTGATATTCAAATAAGAAATTCCTATTTTCTTATATCTATTTTGAAACTGTAATTATTGAATTCTGAAACATTTATAAATAAAGCACTATACTTTGCAAATGAAAACCCTTTTTAAATTTCCAATATTAATTGTTTTTTTCCCGATAGCCTTATTGGCTCAAGAGACCCAACTTGATTCTATTCAAAAACTTGAAGAAGTAGTTGTTACCGGTCAATATTCCAAGCAATCGGTTAAGAAGTCTGTATATGAAGTTAAGGTGATAACTAATACTATTATACAACAGAATGCGGCTAATAACTTGGCTGATTTACTCAATCAAAACTTGAATATTCAGATTATACCCAATGCACAAACAGGAAAATCTCAAGTGAGTTTGTTTGGTTTGGACGGACAATATATCAAAGTACTTATGGATGGAATTCCAATGGTGAGTGATGAAGGATTTGGAAATAATATTGATTTGACCCAGATTAATCTAGATGATATTGAACAAATAGAAATTGTTGAAGGTGCTATGGGTGTAGAATATGGGGCTAATGCCGTAACCGGAATCATCAATTTAATTTCTAAAAAATCTGCAAAAAACAAGATGGATTTTAATTTTTCTGTTCAAGAGGAAACCTTAGGAAACGAATATGAATGGTGGGCTAAAGGTAGACATATTCAAACCTTATCTATATCTAGCAATATTTCACCCAAGTTTTATTCTTCTTTTAATTTTTCTCGTAATGATTTTGCAGGTTATTTCAATGATAGGCAAGGAAAAAATTATATTTATGATGATGGAAGTAGAGGCTATGAATGGTTGCCTAAAGAACAATTAACAGGAAATGCCAGTTTGTATTTTAAAGGAAATAAACTAACCGCTTTTTATAAATTTGGAATGTTTAGAGAAATGCTGAATTATTATGATCAAACAGTTACATCACGTTACAATACTGATACGCAACAATTGGATAAAACGGCAAGAGATACTGATTTTCGTACTTTGAGATTTTCACACAACTTAAACCTCAACGGCAGAAGTTCAAATAATTTGATTTATGACTTCTCAGCATCATATCAAACTCAGAAAAGAGATTCAAGAGATTATATTTATGATTTGTACACTCGCAATGCTGACTATTATGATTATGTAGAATATCTAAACAGAAATACTTTTTATTCTAAAAGCACACTCAGTAACTTCATTCAAAATAGTAAAATTAATTTTCAAGTAGGCGCAGAGTTCAATTACGAATCAGGATTTAGTGCTGCAACATCCACAGAATACAGTTTTGCAGATGTTAAAAATGAAATGCATAATTTTGATTTATTTATTACTTCTGAATATAGGCCTATTGAAAAATTGGCATTCAGACCAGGTTTCAGATATTCTTTTCAATCCTTTTTTAAGAATCAGCAAGCTTATACTTTAAGTACAAAATATCAAATAGGGAAAAAGGTAGAATTGCGTAATGTGGTTGGAAGTGCATATAGAACGCCTAATTACGAAGAACTTTTCACCTACTTTGTAGACAATACACATAATGTTCAAGGAAATCCAGACCTTAAAACAGAAAATGGATTTTCAGTTTTTACGCACCTAAAGGTAGATGTGTTTGATAAAACCAATAGTAAGATGACTTCTCAATTGACTTTTGGTTATTTGAATTTGGAGAATAAAATTAATTTAGCTATAGTAAGAATTGATCCATTGGAATATCGTTATATTAATATTGATCGATTTAAATCTTTGGAATTTACTTTGGATAATAAAATTAAAGTAAATAATTTTGATTTTAAAATTGGTTTGAGTTTATTAGGAAAATCCGATCGTTTTGACAACGCTACTCAAATTGATAATGAATATTTGTACAAATTTAATGGGTCATTAAGTGCTTTTTATACGATTGAAAAATACAATTTGAGTTTATCATTGACCCATAAATTAAACGGAAAGGACTATGAGTATATTGAAGATGAAGACGATGGAGAAAATGTAGTATATACCAAAGTTGAAACAGCATCCTATCAATGGACCGATTTTTCCATGAAAAAATATTTTTTGAATCGTTCATTAGAAACTACTTTTGGAGTTAGAAATATCTTTGATGTAACTAGTTTAAAAAGATCTGGGTTTGGACTCGGAGGAGAAACCCATGGAAATTTGGGGGATGGACTTATGTTGGGATACGGAAGATCCTATTTTGTAAAATTATCGTATAATCTAGACATAAAATAATATTTAAAATGAAATTTATTCACATAAAAAAATGGGTTGTTTTGAGTTTGGTTTTATCAACCTTGTTCGTCAGTTGTAGTAAAGAAGATCCTATTCCCGATAGAGAAGACTTTACTAACAATGCATTTATAAGTCCTATTGTTGGTGGTCCAAATCAACCAAATCAGGTTTATGTTAATTTAAGTAATCAAGAAACCAAAGCAGTGAAACGTGATTCATGGGATTTGGCTTTTTATTGTGGTGATAAATTTAGGATTGGAATCAACAGTTCCATCTATATGGCTGTTAAAAAATTGGAGACCAATCAAATGGATACAATCAATTCAGCCGATGTCAACGCCATGTATTCACAAGTTGCCATTGGGACATTTAATCCAATTAATGTGGATTATGTCGATGATTTTGATGGTAATATATTGAATACAGCTATGGATGAAGTAAATATCTTAGACATCAATAATTCGGTTTATTTACTCAACCTGGGTTATAGTGTAGGAACAAGTGTTCCGCCGATAGGTAGTGTAGCCGTAAACGGACCACATAGAGGATGGAAAAAAATTAGGGTTTTAAAAAGTTTTGACAGTTATATTTTACAATATGCAGATATAGACGATACAACTCATAAACAAGTTGTGATTTCAAAGGATGCATTTTACAATTTTACTTTTTTCAGTTTTAATACTGAATCGGAAGTATCTGTAGAGCCCAAAAAAAACAATTGGGATTTGAATTTCACTGTATTTACCAATGAAATTCCGGGTTATGGAACCTATGGGTACACAGATTTTATTGCTACAAATGCTAAAATGAATGTTCAAAGTTATAAAGTAACCGAAACGGCCGAAACAACTTTTACATCTTTTTCACTAAGTATGGTTCAGGAAAATCTATTTAGTAACTCTCAAAGAAAAATTGGTAGTAGTTGGCGTTCAGGTGGTGGGCCTACTACCTCACCAGGAGTTTATAATAATATTTTCTATGTTGTAAAAGATACTGAAGGTATATATTACAAAGTTAAATTTACCGCTTTGACAAATTCGCAAGGGGAAAGAGGTTATCCTCAGTTTCAGTATATATTGCTTCAATAATATTTGATTGGTTAAGTTCCCCGATCTGATTAATCGGGAGAAAAATCGGCTTTATACGGAATGTATGAGGCCGATTTTGTTTTATTTAAACCGTTTATGGTTAAAGCAGTACTCGCTTATGTTATTTTAACATAACTTTTTCATTGAAATGTTGTGTTTTTTCAAGTGGTATTCCGATTTTTGCCTCTC
Source organism: Flavobacteriia bacterium (assembly GCA_011391075.1). Taxonomy (GTDB): domain Bacteria; phylum Bacteroidota; class Bacteroidia; order Flavobacteriales; family Flavobacteriaceae. The sequence goes on from JAABRF010000004.1 coordinate 17,128, forward strand.
CATAAAATCACTTTTGAACAATATGTATAAGATTCAGAAATATTTAAGTGTATTTTTTGTATGGGTTTATACCATTGGCTTTGCTCAAGATTTTCAATTTACAGCCAAAGCCAGTAAAAACACCCTTGGGTTAAATCAAAGAGTCAGGGTAGAATATAGTGTCAATCAAAATGGAACGGATCATTTTAAAGCTCCCGATTTTAAAGGATTTAAAGTAGTTGCAGGACCTAGCACTTCTGTTAGTCAAAGTTTCATCAACGGGAAATCTTCCTATTCTCAATCGTATATTTACTTTTTACAGCCTACTTCAAAGGGAAATTTCACTTTACAAGGAGCCAGTATTTCCTTTCAAGGTAAAGAATTTAAATCCAATGGACTTACTTTTACTGTAACTGATCAAGTGGATGAAGCAAAGAATCCGAATGATCCCACAACTGCTGCACAACAAAATATTTTTCTTGCAGCCCATATTTCCAAAGAAAACCCCTACGTTGGTGAAGGTATTTACGTAGAGTATCGCCTGTATTTCAGTAATCGGATTGAATTTAACAATCCACAGTTTGGAGAAATGCCTAAATATGAAGGATTTTGGAATCAAGAGATACCTATTACGAATTACGACATACAAGTAGGTGATTACAAAGGGGAAAAAATGAATTTTTTCACGCTTAAAAAAACAGTTTTAATCCCTCAAAAATCAGGCAAATTAACCATAGACCCTATAGAAATTGATGTGGTGGTAGGAGTTCCAACCGGAAAAACTGATTTCTTTGGTTATCCATTAATCCAAAGGGTAAATCAACATTATACATCGGGTGTCAGATCAATTCAAATTAAAGCCTTACCAGAAACAGGAAAACCTGAAGATTATACAGGTGCAGTAGGTAACTATTCTTTGTCGGTGAAAGCGAGTAAAAATTCATTGGGTTCGAATGAGTCCTCACAGGTAAATGTAAGTATCAATGGAACCGGTAATTTTAAATTGTTTGATTTGCCCACTTTGAAGGTTCCTGCCGAGTTGGAAGTATATGCTCCCGAACGTAAAGAAAATTTAAATACAACGCTTTCCGGATTAAATGGAAGTATTACAGAAAGTTATGCCATTGTTGCAAATTATATGGGTAAGTATCTCATTCCGCCTGTTACTTTTTCTTATTTTAATCCAAAAGATGGTAAGTATCATAGTTTGAGTAGTGAAGAAATTGTTCTAGAAGTTGTTGGTGGAAATATTGTTGATACTACTGACTCATCCATGAATCACAAACAAAAAGTTCAAACCAAAGGTGGTGATTTCAGACACATCCATTCTGAAACCCAACTCGATCCTATTCAAAACAAAGATTTTTATGGTAGTTTGGTTTATTATTCACTTTTAGGGGTACCCTTTTTAGCCATTCCAGTTATAATTTTTATTGGGAAAAAGCGCAAAGAACGCGAAGCAGATACAGTTGGCAATAAATTACGGGCAGCAGAAAAAATGACCAAAAAGTATTTATCTGAAGCAGGAAAACATTTGGGAAATAAAGATTTATTTTATGAAGCTTTAGAAAAAGCATTGCATAATTTTCTCAAAGCTAAATTGAATATTGAAACGTCAGATATCAGTCAGGATAAAATTTCTATTTTATTGAGAGAAAAAGGAGTGAGCGATATGGCTATTCATAACTTTATCGAACTTCTCAATGATTGTAATTTTGCTCGTTTTACGCCTATGGTCAGAAGTGCCATGGAGGCAGAATTGGATAAAGCAGCTCAGGTTATTTTAAAAATCAATACCGAACTAAAATAACCTCATAATATATTCCGTACGATTTCTTTTGCCAAAAGAATAAATGGTTTAACGCATGAATATCAAACACTTTATAAAATTTAAATCAATTTCAAAGATGAAGCAGTTCATCTTGTTTTTTTTCTTTTTAGCAACGCAGTTGCTTTGGTCGCAAAGTCCATCTCAAAGTTTTGAGCAAGGAAATACAGCCTATCGTAATGGTAAGTTTGATGAAGCGATTAACCAGTATTTGCTGGTAGAAAAAGCCGGTTTTAATTCTGCAGACTTATATTTTAATATGGGGAATGCATTTTATAAATCCAATAAAATTGCGCCAAGTATCTATTATTATGAAAAAGCGCTATTGTTGGATCAGAACCATATTGATGCTCGTAACAACTTAGCTTTTGCTCAAAGGATGACGATTGATGTAATAGAACCAATGCCTAAAACTTTCTTCCAAAAAATAAATGAAACGATTATATATCCAATTTCATACAACGCCTGGGCTTGGATTTCTGTAATACTTGCCTTTGTGAGCGCAGGTTTTTTTATTGCTTATTATTTTTCTGATTATTCTCGAAATAAACGATTGTTTTTTGTTTCGACTTTTGTGATTTTAGGACTATTTTTATTGGCACTCAGTATGGGAATTAAAGCCAGACATCATTTTATAAATGACCAACCTGCAATCATTTTTAATCAGCAAGTTTCGGTTAAATCAGAACCCGGAACTGGTAATTCGGAATTATTTGTTTTGCATGAAGGCACTAAAGTTCAAGTGGTGAACCAAGAGAATCAATGGCTTAAAATCAGAATAGCCGATGGAAAAACCGGCTGGATTTTGAAGGATAAAGTTAAGTTGTTGAAATATTAATTGTTTTTATTTCTGTAGCAAATTGGATTCCAATGTAAAGCAAAATTTGGATCCTTTTCCTTTTTCACTAAATACGGAGACGTGTTCTTTATGCGCTTCTACGATGTGTTTTACAATGGAAAGGCCTAAGCCAGAACCGCCTTCTTCGCGTGAACGACTGGTGTCAACCCTATAAAAGCGTTCAAAAATTCTAGGTAAATGTTCGGGAGCTATGCCATCGCCTTCATCTTGTACACATACTTCAATTTTATAATTGTCAAGCACTTCAAATTTGACAATACAAATCCCTTTTTTCTTGCCATATTTGATGGCATTGGTAATTAAATTTTCCAATACTTGCTCAATACGTTGCTTGTCTGCATATACCAAAATAGGATAATATGACTTATCAAATGTCAATTTTACATCATTTTTCTTTGCATTGATTTCCATCATTTCAAAAACACTTTTAGTCAAAGCGACGATGTCAAATTCTTGAATATTCAGGAGAATTCTCTTGGCGTCGAGTTTGGAAATAAAGTCAAGATCTTCTACAATATTTACCAAACGATCTACATTTTTGGCAGCTTGTTTGAGGTATTTATCTCTTACTGTTTTGTCTTTAATGGCTCCATCCAAAAGCGTTAAAAGATAACCTTGTATTGAAAATAAGGGCGTTTTAAGTTCATGGGCAACATTACCCATAAATTCGCGCCTGTATTTGGCTTGTTCATTTAGGGATTCAATTTCAGTTATTTTTTCATGTGCAAATTTGCTGACCTCTTTGGAAAGCGTTTCCATATCGGATGTAATGGGTGTATTTTTCAAATCTTTAATATCAAGGAGAGAAACTTCCTGATATATTTTTTTAACCCTTTGATAAATAAATTTTTCTATTCGGTGTTGAATCAATAAGAAGCCAAGCACAAATAAAACCAGAATGCAACTAATAATAAACCAAAATGAAAGTTCAGGTTTGAAGAAATGGCGAAATAAGAGCCCTAAGATAATAGCCAATACTGCCCATTGGGCAGATGTTTTAAGGGCAAAAGAGTATGATTTTTTAATCTTCATTTATCAAATTTCTTAGGAAGATTACAAAAATACGATTATACTTTGTCAATGACAAACTTGTAACCAACTCCTTTAATTGTTTTGAAATATTGATCTCCGATTTTTTTTCTCAACTTTCGGATGTGCACATCAATGGTGCGATCACCCACCACGACATTACTCCATACTTTGTTTAGAATTTCATCCCTTTTAAAAACATTTCCTGGACTACTGATCAGCAAGGTGAGCAATTCAAACTCTTTTTTGGGCAAAGCAATCACTTTATCATTAACTGTAACGGTATAAGAACCACTATCTACCATCAAAGTTCCGATGTTTTGAACTTTTTCAGAGTCTTCAACATCCCTTAATCTTCTGGTCAAAGCTTTGACTTTTTTAATTAAAAGTTTGGGTTTGATAGGTTTGGTTATATAGTCATCGGCACCGGCATCAAAACCTGCTGACTGAGAAAACTCTTCACTTCTGGCAGTAAAAAAAACGATGATGGTATCTTTAAAAGCATCCAAATCACGCAATTTTTCACATGTTTCAATCCCATCCATTTCTGGCATCATGATATCCAATAAAATGAGATGAGGAAGAAAGTTTCGCGCTTTTACGAGTGCTTCAACACCATTATTGGCTGTTTCTAATGTATATCCTTCATTGGATAAATTATAACCCACGATTTCCAAAATATCAGGTTCGTCGTCTACCAATAATATTTTGATATCTTTTTTCTTCATGGAGATATGATTATTTATTCCCCAAAATTAAGTAAACTTTGATAACGAACGCAATGGGTAACAATAAATTAACATAGTAAAATTGGGTTGTTCCTTGTAATAACCTATTAAACGGGTCTTTTTGAGTTAAAATTATATTATTTGGGCTATTTGTATTTACATATTGATAACATATTGTTTTTGAAAAAGTAGCAATCACATAAACTTGACTTAACACTGCGAATTTGGAATGCCTCTACATTTGTCGCAATTATTTTAATCAAATTTTATCCAAAATGAAAAATCTTTTCTTATCAGTATTTACAGCTTTGTCATTAGGTTTGTTGTTCACATCGTGCGGAGGCGGCGATGATACTCCTGAAACTCCAGACCCACAATCCATAACCGGTGAAATAACTGCTAATACAACCTGGACCAATGATAGAATCTGGGTGCTTAATCAAAAAGTTGTTGTTAAAAGTGGTGTTACTTTGACTATTGAAGCAGGAACAATTATTAAAGGTAGTGAAGGTCAAGGTTCTTTAGCATCAGCTTTAGTAATTGCAAGAGGTGGTAAAATCATGGCAGAAGGTACTGCTAGTGAACCCATTATCTTCACTTCAATCAACGATAATATAGCTGTTGGTCAAACAGCAGGGACCAATCTAACGGCAGCCGATAACGGTTTATGGGGCGGATTGTTAATCATGGGAAATGCTAAAGGTTCATTTACAGGTGATGTTTCAGAATTTAATATTGAAGGCATTCCTGCAAGTGATTCTTTCGGATTATACGGAGGAACAAATGATGCCGATAATTCAGGCGTTTTAAAATATGTCTCTATTCGTCACGGTGGTGCTGAAATTGGAGAAGGAAATGAAATAAACGGTTTGACCTTAGGATGTGTAGGTAGCGGTACTGTTATTCAAAATATTGAAGTAGTTGCAAACTATGATGATGGGATTGAATTTTTTGGAGGAACTGTTAGCGTTACTAATGCCTTAGTATGGTCGGTAGGTGATGATGGTTTGGATATTGATCAAGCTTATTCAGGAACCATTACCAATGCTATGGTTATTCAAGGAACAACTTCTCAAAGTGGTTTGGAAATTGATGGTAGAGAAGGAGCTTTGGAAAGAGCATTTACGATTGATAAATTAACTTTAAAAGGAAATTCTAGTGCATCTAAAATTGCAGAATACAAATCCAAAGCTTATGGTATTACTAAAAATGTATATGCTTACGGATGGTCTGCAACTTCAACTATCAAGATTTCTGATGTTGTATCTTCTGATAACTTTGTAGCTGGAAACCTCGATTTTATCAATTGGCAATTGACGCTTGCCTCAGGTGCTACCTTGGCAAGTACATTATCCAATTCATTCAACGCAACTTTTGCAACCGATATTGCTTTTAGTACGGTTGTTACACCATCTACAGGTGCAGATGCTACTGCATTCAATTGGACTTATGCGAAATCAAAATCAGCTTTTTAATATAGATTCCATTTAAACGCTTTAATTGCTCGCTTTTTTAGGCGGGCAATTATTGTTATAATTATTTTACTATTTTTCACATGTTTAAAACTATTATTTTTAGTGCACTTTTCTTTTTGTCATTTTTTTCAAATGCTCAAAACGGAAAAATTTCCGGTGTTATCAAAGATGGGGAGTTTAATGATGTATTGCCATTTGCTAATGTTGTAGTTAAAGGTACAGAAATGGGAGCTACAAGTGATTTTGAAGGGGCATACGATCTAACTATTGCGCCGGGAACCTATACTTTGGTGTTTTCTTTTTTAGGATATCAAAACATGGAGATTACGGATGTGAAGGTTATAGCCAATCAAACTCAAGAACTCAATGTAACGCTTTTGCCTGAATCAAATCAATTGCAAGAAGTGATATTAACAGTCAATGTTGCCCGAAATTCAGAAGCTTCGTTAATCAAAACACAACGTCAATCGGTAAATGTAATGAATGGTATTTCTGCAGAAGGATTGAATAAAACCAGTGCAGGTAATGTTGCAGCAGCTGTCAAAAGCATACCTGGTGTATCTGTACAAGGAGATAAATATGTTTTTGTTCGAGGATTGGGTGATCGTTATACCAAAACGATACTCAACGGCGTGGATATTCCCGGATTAGATCCCGATAGAAATACGTTGCAGATGGATATTTTTCCAACCAATATTTTAGATCAAGTTCAAGTGGTCAAATCTGCAACAGCCGATTTGGATGCCGATTTTACAGGTGGCATGGTCAATATTATAACTAAAGACTTTCCTGCCAGCAAAACGACAACTTTTTCTATAGGCACATCCTATAAGCCAACGGTTCACTTTAACGATAAATTTTTACAATATAAGCATGCTGCAACTGATTTTTTGGGTTTAGATGATGGCTCACGAAAACTACCGATCAGCAGAAATACTGATATTCCCGGTCCTTACGCTCAAGATGCTCGATTGTATGAAATTACAAAGTCTTTTGACCCTGAATTAAAAGCAAAATCTGGAAATGCAAATCCCGATTTTTCTTTATCTTTTTCAATGGGCAATCAAAAAGAGGTGAAAAAAGGCAAGTTGGGATACTTGCTTTCAGTAGGTTATAAAAATTACACTGAATTTAATGAGAATTTTGAAAGAGGAAATTACATGAAAAATTCTGATAGAAGCGTTTATGAATTGGATATAAAAAACATTCAAAACGGTGATTTGGGTACCAAAGGCGTTTTGTTGAATGGACTTTTTGGGTTGAGTTATAAAACTGAGAAAAGCAAGTATAGTTTGAATTTACTACACATTCAAAACGGAGAATCCAACGCATCTTATGCACATAAATACGAATATTTTTCCAATACAATTGAAATTTTTAGCGATTACTTGGATTACAATCAACGCAGTATTTCCAACTTACAATTGTCAGGAAAACACACCAATACGGATGCCAGTTGGATTACAGAATGGACTATTTCCCCAACCTATTCCAGTATTCAAGATAAGGATGTACGTTATACTCCATTTGAATATACTTCATCGGGTCAATATGCAATTACACCCAGTGGTGCAGGCGCGCCTCGTAGAATTTGGAGAAATTTGACAGAGATAAATACCGTTGCCAAAGTGGACTTTACCCGTAAACATCTATTATTTGGAAAAGAATCCAAATTGAAATTTGGTACAAAAGCAACTTTTAAAACGAGAGATTTTAGTGTTGACCAATATTTTATTGCTATTTATAATTCATCTGGGACAACTTTTGGTGGAGATGCAGATGCTATTTTAGCGGAAGAAAATCTATGGAATGTTGGTGCATCAGAAGGTAGCTATATAAAAGGAAATTATGAACCCACCAATACATTTACTGCTTTTAATACGAATATAGCAGCTTATGTCTCTGAAGAATTCAATATGAATGAAAGATTGAAAGCTATTTTAGGGGTTCGATTGGAAAAATTTGATCAGTATTATGATGGTCAAAACAACCAAGGTACCATAGTGCTTGACAATGAGAAAACGATGGATCAGTTGAACGTTTTTCCATCTGCCAACTTGATTTATAAACTCAATGATAAAACCAATTTGAGAATGTCGTATTACATAGCAACAGCACGACCTTCTTTCAAAGAAACCTCGATTGCTCAAATATATGATCCATTGACCAATTTGACTTATAATGGAAATTTGGATTTAGTTCCTTCTTTGATTCAAAATGCAGATGTTAGATATGAGTGGTTTAGCAGTGATAGCGAATTGATTGCGTTGAGTGGATTCTTCAAATCCTTTCAAAACCCAATTGAGCTCACCTTTTACAGTGCATCAGCACCGGGAAATACCCAACATAGAAACATTGGCGAAGCCATGGTTTATGGTGGAGAAATTGAACTCAGACAAAATTTTGATTTTATAGCCGATCAACTTAAAAACTTGGATTTGAATGTTAATTTTTCTTACATACAATCAATTCAGGAAATGGATAAAAGTCCCAATGGGGAGTATGAATCCAAATTAGCCAACTTGAGAGATGGAGAAACGATGAAAGATACCCGAACGCTTCAAGGACAATCACCTTATTTATTGAATGTGGTTTTAGGATATAACAGCTCTGAAAAGGGCTGGGATTCCAATTTGGCTTACAATATACAAGGAAAGACATTGGAAATAGTCGGTTTAGGTGTAATTCCAGATGTTTATACCTTGCCTTACAATAGTTTGAATTTCAATTTGAGTAAAAGTTTTGGAAACGATGCTAAATCGGCTATTAAGCTTCAATTCAATAATATTTTAAATGAAGAAAAAACAAGCGTATTCCAATCGTATGAAGCTAAAGACCAAATTTTTTCAAGGAGAAAAGATGGTATTAGTTTTGGGTTAACATACAGTTATAAGTTTTAACTGAGAACTAAAACCAAAAAAACCTCAATTCTAATACAAGAATTGAGGTTTTTTGCTTCAAAAGAATGTGTTATTTTTGAGCTAAATAGTCTGATTTAGTCCATAAATTGTATTGAACCAACTTATTGGCTTGGAATACAACTTCTTTTAAAGAATCTTGATTCCAGAACAACCAGGTACCAACTTTCATTCCATTTTCGTATTCGCCTTGAACCAACACAATACCATCTTCATCATACATGACCCAATGACCTTCTAATTGGTTGTCAGCATTGAAATATCCATGCGTTTTAACTTGTCCATTGTCGTAATAGGAAGTCATTTCTGTGCTAGTTTTACTTTTTTTTATCTCTTTAGTTGTTTCTTGGCTAATGGCATTTGTAAAAACAAATAAAAAGACCAAACTTAAGATTATATTTTTCATGATTTAAACTATTTAAAAGGTTTATTTTTAAGGATGTAATGGATTGATATTAATTTATTCCCATAAATACTATACAAAAGTAAAACAATATTTTACATATAAATAACAAATAGGTAACAATTTGGTAACATAAGCGTAAAATTTAACATTGGAATATGGAATGACTTATCTATCAGGTAAATATTGTGTTAAATTCAACTTTTTCAAGTTTATGTTTTTTAAATATATTATCTTTGTTGTCTTAACACAAAATTTTAAATTTTAATTATACTTAATTATGAAAAAACTTTACTTTTTATTTTTTATTCTTGTTACCAGTTCATTTTCTTATGGGCAAGAATTATTGCTCAACGGAGATTTTGAAACTTGGACTTCTACGACTGCACCAACTAGTTGGACAACAGCAGCCAACGTAACACAAGAAACGACAATTATACATGGAGGTGCATCCTCTGCTAAACAAGCCCCAACTGCAACAAGCGCTATTGTTCAAAAAATTACAGGTTTAACACCTGGAGATGCTATTACATTAAGTCTTTGGTACAAATCTTCTGGAGATGGAACTGATGCTAGAATATGGTCAAAATGGGGAAATAGCGGGACATTAGATAGCACTACCGATGCAGCGATTCTACAAGGACCTAATAATGCTTATTTACCAAATGGAGATTGGACCCAATATACGCTCAATTTAACAGTACCTGCCACAGCAAATGAATTTAATTTTGAAGTGAGAACATACAATGGAGGAACAGTTTATTGGGATGATTTTTCATTTTTTAAAACAACAGGTTCTTCTTGCGATTTAGCGTTAGGTGCTACTACTGCCATTTGTGACGCTATAACTACCGGAACAGATACATATACTGCTACTGTTGCATTTACAGGAGGAGGAACAGAAACTTATACAATTACGCCAAGTTCTGGAACTGTTTCAGGAGACAATCCGACTTCTGCAGTTACTGGAACTATCAATATTACAGGGATAAGTGAAGGAACTAATTTAACTTTGGACATTACCAGCACCAATTGTGATCTTGCCACTAATATTACTTCTCCCACCTGCGTACCTGTTGGTACATTACCCATTTATGAACCATTTAATTATACTGTAGCTACAAATTTAGGTGGTCAAGGTGGATGGGTTAATTATAATACTGGAGATGAAGTTGCTGTAGCCACAGGAAATTTAAGTTATAGCGGATTAAATGCATCTACAGGAAATTCAATTTCTTTTAATGGTGGTGGAATAGATCCACAATTAACCTATGCACTTCAAAACGCTGGGACAGTTTATGCTTCTTTTATAATGAAAGTTACTGATTTGACAGCAGCTACTAATACAGCTGGTGGTTATTTCTTCGGTTTAGGTTCAACAAGTACTAATTTCGCATCAACTGTTTGGACCCTTAAAGATGGTGACAACTATAAAATAGGATTAGATAAAAGCACAAGTACTACCAATTATGTGTTTACATCTTCAACCTATGCTATAAATGAAAATGTTTTCGTAGTTATTTCTTATGATTTTGCTTCAAATACCTCAAAAATGTGGGTAAATCCTACTGAATTAGGAGGTACAGAACCTACTCAAACATTAGTAGCAACATTGGGGACAGATAGAACATCATTGGATAGAGTATTCTTAAGACAAGATTCTGATTCTGAAACTCCATTTTTAGTTGTTGACGAAATAAGAGTTGGAAATACTTGGGCAAGTGTAACTCCGTCAGATTCTGCTAGTATCAATGATAGCGAAATTGAAGGATTCTCAATATATCCAAATCCTACTCATAACACTATCAATATCTTTACTACTGCTAATCTAACTAAAAACGTTCAAATTTTTGACTTAGTAGGTAAACAAGTAGTAAATGAAATGGTGACTGGAAATAGCTTAAGTCTTAACCTAAAATCAGGTATCTACGTAGTGAAGGTTGAAGAAGCCGGAAAAGTAGCTACTCATAAATTGGTGATTGAATAAATCATTTTTTCCAAAAATATTTTTTTCAAAACGCTCTTGGTTACAAGAGCGTTTTTTTTTACTTTTGTACCAGCTATTGAAAAAATTGCACTATGGAAATATCTTGATGTGTTTTTTGGTTAATATAATAAGTTGATTGGTTATTCAGCCCGCTTTACCGTCGAGGTAAGTTATTGGGTTATTGTGATAGTTAATTTGAAATTATCTTATATACCAAGTTGCATAATCAGTTTCAATTATACTTAATTCATCCATTTTGCAATGGAAATATTATCCTTTAATCAACTAGGGAAGTTCAATAATAGTTTTTTTATTAATTCTAATTTCTAATTTCTAATTTCTATATGCTATGTTACAAAAAATTGACTTGAAAAATGTACTGTTTCTAGATATTGAAACCGTACCAGCCGAATCCTCATTTGAACAATTATCCGAAGAGGAACAAAATCTATTTTCTCATAAAACAGCTTACCAGCGTAAAACAGAAGAAACTTCAGCGTCTGATTTTTATGAAAGAGCAGGAATTTGGGCCGAATTTGGTAAAATTATTTGCATTTCAGTGGGTTATTTTATGGAATCCAATCAATTGTTGAATTTTAGAATAAAATCTTTTTTTGGTGAAGAAGTTATTCTTTTGAATGATTTTTCTCAATTAATCCATACACATTTTAGTAAACCCGAACAGCTACTTTGTGCCCATAATGGCAAGGAGTTTGATTTTCCCTTTATTGCCCGTCGTATGATCGTGAATGGGATCAATATCCCTGAAAAATTAAATTTATTTGGGAAAAAACCTTGGGAAGTGGCCCATTTAGATACCTTGGAGCTGTGGAAGTTTGGAGATTACAAACACTATACTTCACTGCATTTATTGACCCATATTCTTGGTATTCCTTCTCCTAAAGGAGATATTGATGGTAGTAAAGTAGCTGAAGTGTATTATAAAGAAAAGGATTTAGAACGGATTGTAAAGTATTGTGAAAGAGATGTATGGGCTGTAGCTCAAATCATGCTCAAATTTCAAAATAAACCTATCTTGGAATTTGAATCCAATGTTCTTACAGATTAGTTTGGCTTCTAATTGTTTTTAATTCATCTATAAAGGGCAAGTATTTATAGATTAGTTTTGAAGCTACTTATATTAAAAAAAAAAGTCGTTCGGAAATATTCCAGAACGACTTTTTGGTTTGTTTGGTAACCAACCAAACAAATTAACCAACTAAAACCTAAGATTTAAACCACTGTAGAGACCTACAGAATAGGGTTTGAATGCGTTTGTATTGTTAAGTGTATGGGTTTGAATTTTAAACATAGGAACCAAGTTAAAATTCACATTTTTATATACTTTATATTCAAGTTCAACACCTAAATTACCTGAAAAGTTTAACGAATTTAGGTTGGATGCTTCTCCAACTTTATTTGTAAAATCGGAGGTTTCTACATAGATTTCATTTTTATTGAGCAACAGTGTACTAAATCCACCTATAATGTTGATTCCCAAATCATCATCTGCATTTAAACGATATTTAGCCTCTAAAGGGATTTCAATATAACCGTAAACTTGAGTTAAATTTCCTTTTTCGGATAGGTTACTAGATTTACTAAAAGTGGAAGGATTCGTTGAAATGGTACTAATCAAGGATTTAGTATCGTCATAATTGATATTGGAAAATCGTGAAATAGGGTTGTTTGACGCTAGATAAATATCGTTGGTACTGTATGCAAAATCTACAATATGTACACCCGATTGAATAGAAAATCGTTTGTTGAATTGATAAGCAACTTGTACACCATATGCAGTCGAGATTTTACCTTGTTTTTCATTTGCATCCATTTGTGAATCGAGTGATGAGGCATCTTTGTTGAAGCTACTTAAATAAACAGGTGCTGCAACTGTTGATACACTCCAACCTTTATCTGGATTTGCATCCGAATTTGATAACGCTTCTGTTTCTGTTAGAGATTCAGTTCCAGAATGGTTTTTACTTGAAAAAAGCACCTCTTTTTTATTTGATTTTCCTAAAACAAAATCTTTAGACTGATTATCTACTTTAAAAGGATTATTTGATTTAAGTATAGGAAACTTAAGATTAGTTTTAGAATTGGAACTTATCGAATTTGTTTCAAAACTGTCATGATTATTTCCCTTGTTGATAGGGACGGAAAGCATGTTTTTCAAATTAAAATCGACGTCTGCAGTAGTTTCAGTTTCTGCTTGAGGTTTTAATGGTGTGGAATTTTCATTATCTACCACTGAGTTTTGTTCATTAGTTGGAGATAAAAACGAATTAAAAGGATTGTTAAATACAAATAAAAGAGTTAAACCGACTGCAATACCACTGAACCAAATCCACATATTGCGTTGGTTGGTAACAGGTTTTGGATTCATATTATTTTCAATATGATTCCAAACTCTTTCAGGAGGCAGCGATTCAAAATCTCTGAATTTTTCCTGAAATAAACGATCTATATTTTTATAATCTTTCATGTGTATATAGTAGAATGTTTTTTATTGGTCACATGGAATTCGCTCTAAACATTTTAGCTTGGTGCCAATATTTGTAATGCTCATTTCATTTTATTATTGAAATGCTCTTAAAAATCCCGACTCTTGTTGCCTACTTTCTATTTTTTCTTTCAGAATAGCTCTTGCTCGACTTAAATTTGATTTTGAAGTTCCTTCACTTATTTTTAATTCTTTAGAAATTTCTTTATGTGAGTAACCGTCCAAAACGTATAAGTTAAAAACCAAACGATATTGATTGGGTAATTCCTGAATCAGTTTTAGTAGATAATCCAACGAAATATCATCTTCTTCGACTTCAACTATTACCTCTTCTTCATCTACGAAATCATATACTACATTGAGTACATTTTTGTCCCTGTATTTTTGAAGTGCTGTGTTGATAATTATCCGCTTCATCCAACCTTCAAATGACCCTTTATTCTTAAACTGAGATATTTTATCGTAAATCTGAATAAATCCGTCTTGTAAATTATCTTCTGCCTCTTCTTTGTTTTTTGAATATTTCAAACAGAGCGCAAACATCTTACCGGCAAAAAGCCGATATAATTGTTCTTGTGCAATAGGTTCTTTATTTGCACAGCCCAATATGAGTTTATCTAAACTCATCAAGACTTGGTTTTAGTGGTTAGTTGGTTAAAAAAATACTTCTACATGGTCTCCAAAGTTACAAAAAATACAGTCTTATTTGGGTTAAATTTTTGGGCGAAATCTTTTTATCTGATTTTCTACTACATAGATAAAAAAATTGGGTTTTGGTTGCGTTGAAAACGATTATCTTTGCGCGTCATGAATCATAATCATCTCATAAAACCCTATTCGAAGGAAGAGTTTGTTCAAACAGCACTTTCAATATTTCGTTTTCAAGCCAAAAACACGCTTGTTTACAAGGATTTTTTAACACAGATCCAATGTAATCCAGAACAAGTTAACGCCTTGGAACAAATTCCTTTTTTACCTATTTCTTTTTTTAAAACACACCAAGTCATTCATCAATCTACTAAACCTCAACTTACCTTTTTAAGTAGTGGAACGACCCAAACCAATAGAAGCAAACATCTAATTGTATCACCTTTGTTATATGAAAAGAGTTTTCTTCTTGGATTTGATATGTTTTTTGGAAGTATAAAGGATTTTACCATTTTGGCTTTGTTGCCTTCTTATTTGGAACAACAAAATTCTTCATTGGTTTATATGGTTAATCACCTAATCCAAGCAACAGAACACAGTGACAGTGGGTTTTACCTTCATAATTATTTGGAATTGATTGAAAAGTTGAACTACTTGGAAAAAGCTGGACGTAAAACCATATTGATTGGGGTGACGTATGCATTACTTGATTTACTAGATTTGAAGCAGTTCCAATTGAAACATACATTGGTTATGGAAACAGGTGGCATGAAAGGACGTCGTCAGGAAATGATCAAAGAGGAATTGCACCAAACATTAAAGTCCGGTTTTGGTGTGAATACTATATATTCGGAATATGGTATGACCGAACTTTTGAGCCAAGCATATTCCATGGGTTCTACGTATTTTAAACCCAGTCCATGGATGAAAGTATTGATAAGGGAAGTAGAAGATCCGTTTGCTTTTTTGCCAAACGAAAGTTCAGGTGGCATCAATATAATTGATTTAGCCAATGTGTTTTCATGTTCTTTTATTGAAACTCAAGATTTGGGTAAAACGCATGCCGATGGTACTTTTGAAGTCTTGGGTCGTTTTGATCATTCCGACATCAGAGGTTGTAATCTTATGATGGGTTGATAGCATCAAATTTTCACATTTTTTTTTGAATTTAATACTGTATTTTGGCAACTTAAAACATATTTTAAGCCATGCCAAGATTTGCCTTGATTTTTTCTTTAGTTTTTCAGTTTACTTTTTTCTTTTTTTATGCTCAGGAATCGTATTTGCAACCTGCATATACTACTTATTGGCAACAAAAAGTAGATTATACAATGGATATTGACATGGATGTCAATACCTATCAATATATTGGAAAACAAAAATTGGTGTACACCAATAATTCACCCGATTTACTGAATAAGGTATATTATCACTTGTATTTTAATGCGTTCCAACCTGAATCGGAAATGAATGCTCGATTACAAGCCATTGTCGATCCCGATGAACGAATGGTTGAAGTCTCTGGTGATCGAAAGAATAAAGTTTACCAAAGTAAAATATCAAAATTAAAGCCTGAAGAAATGGGTTTTATCAAGATCAATTCATTTGCTCACAATGGTAAAAGTGTTCATTATGTAATTGAAGGAACAGTAATGGAGGTGACTTTGGATACTCCGATTCCTTCGGGTGGAACGGCAGTGTTTGACATGGATTTTATAGGACAAGTCCCCAATATGATTCGTAGAGCAGGCAGAAATAGCAAAGAAGGGGTTGCTTTATCCATGGCGCAATGGTATCCCAAGATGGCTGCTTATGATGTTGAAGGATGGCATACAGATCCATATATTTCAAGAGAATTTTATGGTGTTTGGGGTGATTTTGACGTCACGATTCATATTGATAAATCCTATATTTTAGGAGGTACCGGGTATCTCATCAATGCTCAAGAAGTGGGATATGGTTATGAAAATAAATCATTACCTATGCAATTGCCTAAGGGTGATCAACTTACATGGCATTTTAAAGCACCTCATGTTCACGATTTTACTTGGGCAGCTGATAAAGAGTACGTTCATGATAGTTTTCAAGTTCAAAATGGTCCAATCCTTCATTTTTTGTATAAAAAAAACAATAACACTCAAAAATATTGGAAAGATATTCAGCCTTATGCTGCCCAGATCATGGCATTTTATGAAACATATATAGGAAAGTATCCTTATCAACAATATTCTATCATTCAAGGAGGAGATGGTGGTATGGAATACGGAATGTGTACTTTGATTCACGGAGGGAATAATTTGAATGGCATGATTGGCTTATTGGCTCATGAAATGGCTCATGCTTGGTTTCAATTTGCATTGGCTACCAATGAAAGCAAACATCCATGGATGGATGAAGGATTTGCATCCTATATAGAAACACTTGCCTTACAAGAAATCCAAAAGAAAAGAGATTTTTTTCCATTTGAAGAAACCTATGCCGGTTATTTTTATATGGCAACATCAGGAAATGAAGAGCCATTGACCACGCATGCAGATCATTATTATACAAATACATCTTATAGTATTAATGCTTATTACAAAGGAAGTGTGTTCTTGGCGCAACTTTCCTATATTATAGGTAATGAAGCTCTTAAAAAAACAATTCGGGAGTATTATGTACAATGGGGTGGCAAGAATCCGGGACCGAATGATTTTATCAGGATTGCTGAAAAAGTGAGTGGTATTCATTTGGATTGGTATTTAAATGAATTTGTCGAAACTACACACGTGATTGATTATGCAGTTAAGTCGGTTCAAAATCAAGAGATTGTTTTAGAAAGATTAGGCACTATGCCAATGCCTATAGATTTAGAAGTGTTTTATGAAGACGGAAGTAAAGAACAGTTTTATATTCCACTAAATTTAATGCGAGGAGAAAAAAAGACATCGGCTACTATACTGAAAGATTGGGGTTGGGGATTTCCGACTTATAAGATTGAAACAACCAAAAAAGTAAAAATGGTGCACATTGATCCCAGTCTTTATATGGCTGATATTGATAAAGAGAACAACTTATGGGGGAAATGATTATTTCTTAAAAATTTTAGAGAAAATGGATTTATTTTCTTGCAGGATGGGCTGTTGGGAGGTAGGAGAACTTGCAAAAGGTTTTGCAATATTACCATAATTGAGGATCAATGACCTATTGTAATCATTAAAAGTCATCCCATTTTCTTCATTAAAACCATCGAAGTAAGTTTTGGCAACTTTAGCACCTGAATGTTGTTCAATTTTGAGTAATTTTTGATAAAAATTTTCAATTTCAGAAAGTACAGGTCTTGGAGCTGCTTTTCTGCTACTTACAAATGAAATGAGATTATTGTCATTGTCTTTTTTAAATTCAAAATCAGTGAAGAACCAATAATACCTGCCGTCTCTTGCTTGATCTTTAATGATAACATTGATGTTTTTACCTTCTTTGACATGTTCCATAACATGATTGAAGATCGTCAATGGTAATTCGGAATGTTTCAAAGTTTCAATACCATTACCTACCACTTCATGAACTTCAAAACCACTGATTTCCACATAATAATCATTGACGTATTCAATTAAACCATTTGTGTTAAACTTGCAAAGCATGGCTCTATTGGGGTCCAATCTGATCTCACGGTCAATAGGGATAAAGTTTAGGTCATTTGTTGGCATAAAATCTCAATAAGGGTTGTATTTCTAGCAAAAATAAAAATATATTTAGATTATTTTTCTTTTTGGAATACAAATCGTCTTCAGATTGATATCGATACTTCGGTAAAACGGGCATAACGGTTACAACTATTTCTTACACAAACTATTGACAAAATCAACTTATTTACTCAAAAGACGATTCATAAAACCTTTTTTTTCATTTATTGAAATTGAGGTAGCTGTTTGCACTTCAAAATACTGATTCAATTCGTTTTCTGTTACCCCTAGGATCCTCATGATAAATTGATGATAAGTAATCTTTTTTTCTTCCAATAAACCTAAAAAGTAGTTTAAAGCTACTTGCATATTTTGTTTTTGTTCGATACTTTTTAAAGTGTTATATAGCTTTTCAATTTCGATTACAGCATCTTTGGGAGCTGCTTTTCTTCTAGAATAGTATGAAACAATCTCATTGTTTTCATTGTATTTGAATTCAAAATTGGTTAGAACCCAATAATACTTACCGTCATTGGACATATTTTTTACGATGGCATGAATATTTTCACCTTTTTGAATGGTATCCCATAAAAATTTAAAAATAGTTTTAGGCATGTCGGGATGTCTTACAACATTATGGGGTTCGCCCATCAAATCGTGTTGTTCATATCCCGATATTTCCATAAAATAATCGTTAGCATATTCAATAATCCCTTTGGCATTGGTCTTTGACATAATTATTTTAGAAGGATCCAATATTATTTCGCGATTGTTGGGGATAGGTTTTGAATTTCTTTTATGAATCGAACTCACTTCCGACTGCACATTAATAGTGTTTACTTCACTAAAATAATTGTTTAAAGTTTTTTCATCTGTGCCGAGAATATTTAATATGAATTCGTCATAAGTCATATTTTTATCCTCAAGTAAACCTTTGAAATACTGTTCGGCTATTTCAGGTTTTTGTTCCTTTTCGATAGATAAAAGTATTTTGTAATAAGGTTCGATACGTTTTACAGCACTAGAAGGTGAAGCTTTTCGGTATGAAAAGTAAGAATCAACCTTTCCATTTTCATCGTATTTAGGGTCAATGCGTGCTATAACCCAATAATAAGCACCAGTTTTAGTGAGATTTTTAACTAATGCATACAATCCTTCTCCTCTTTTCAAGCGATCCCACATGATTTTGAAAACGAGTTTGGGCATTTCGGGATGTCTGATGATATTGTGAGGTTGTCCCATCAATTCCTCTTTTGTATACCCACTTACTTCTACAAAATAATCGTTAGAATACTGAATGATTCCTTTTAAATCCGTTTTGGACATTATGGTTTTTGAGGGGTCTAAAGGCGTTTGAATATCATTGGGGATAGGTTTGTTTGTTTTATTATTTATTGGAGTTGTATTTGGATTTTTGTTTACATCCAAGCTGTTTTTAACACTTTTCCAATCTGAACCCAATAGGTTTTGAATAAATGTATCGTAGTCCAAGTTTAGTTCTTCTAATAAACCGTTGAAATATTTTTCTGAAACAGTTACCGGATTACTGGTTTCAATTTCCAATAATATTTTATAGTATTCCTCAACTTTTAATGCTGTTTCAACAGGTATTCCTCTTCGATTGGACACATATGAAATGATGTTTCCATTGGCGTCAGTTTTGGGACCTACTTTTGCAATAACCCAATAAAACTGACCTTTTTTAGTCAAATTTTTAACGAAAGCATACATACTTTCTCCCTTTTGAATATGATCCCAAAGCAACTTAAATATTACTTTTGGCATTTCGGGATGGCGAATTATGTTATGGGCTTGTCCCATTAATTCTGCTCTACTGTAACCACTTATTTCGACAAAATAATCATTAGCAAATTCAATAACTCCTTTAGGGTCAGTTTTTGACTTTATGATACGATTGGGATCTGGAAAGATTTGTTGGTTGGAAGGGTTGGTTGTTTCTAAATTATTCATTAAAATTTTTGAATAAACTAGAGGGGAAGGATTATTACTAAATACTCCATGAATTACATTATATTTTCACAGGAATTTCATGCATGGTCATTTAATTCCTTTTTTATGGTTGAATTTTTTATGAAAAAAGTCGTCCTAAAACACCTTTTTTTCGTTCTTCAATTGCTTGTGGAACAAATTTTTGATCAGAAAAATATTCTGAAAGTTGTTGTTGATTTACCTCGAGAATACTTAAAATAAACTGATTATAAGTCATATTTTTTTCTTCTAGCATTCCTATGAAATAATTGAGAGCTGTCTGCATGTCTTGTTTGTTCTCGATAGATTTAAGGATGTAATACAGTCTGTCGATTTCGTATATGGCATTTCTAGGAGCAGCTTTTCTACGGGCATAATAGGAAATTACATTGCCTTCAGCATCTTTTTTGATTTCGAAATTGGTTAAAACCCAATAATATCGACCATCTTTGGCCATATTTTTTACAAACGCATGAATGTTTTGACCTTTCTCAATACTATCCCACATCAATTTAAATATGGTTTTAGGCATATCAGGATGGCGAATGATGTTGTGGGGTTGACCCATTAACTCAAATTCTTCATACCCTGAAATTTCCATAAAATACTCATTTGCATATTCAATAATACCCCGAGTATCCGTTTTAGACATAATGGTTTTGGTAGGATCTAAATTGATTTCTTTATCCACAGGAAAAGGTTTTTTACGATTAACAGATTGATTTAATAAATCATTTTGTTCAATCTTTTCATTTTCGTTATAGGAAGTAACTTGGAAATTATCCATAAGATTATCAATCATCACTTTTTCTGACAATGAATTTAATTCGTTAAAATTAGACATTTTTTATTTTTTTGGGTTTAAAAAATGCTAGGACTCTTGAGGAAGTAATTTTCAGCAAATGTATAAAAAAAATCAAAAGATGGCACATTTATAGAACCATTTTATTGATTTGATGTCAAAATGACTTCAAAAAAACAATTAGTTAAAAAAATAAATAATCAACCGAAGGATATAGCGCATGAATTAATCCAAATCTATATCAAATTGAGTCAATTCTTTAAATTGTTGTAATCTTATTTGAATTTCTTCTCGTGTAAGTTCTTCCATGCGTTGTGTCCCAAATTTTTCAACACAAAACGAAGCCAGGTTGGAGCCTACGATAACTGCTCTTTTCATGTTGTCAAATGAAACGTCATGCGTTCCTGCCAGATAGCCAATAAATCCGCCTGCAAAGGTATCACCCGCTCCAGTAGGGTCAAATACTTCTTCCAATGGTAAGGCTGGGGCAAAAAAGGCCGTGCCATTGTGGAACAATAAAGCGCCGTGTTCTCCTTTTTTAATTACTACAAATTCAGGTCCCATGGCATGAATTTTATGTGCTGCTTTTACCAAAGAATATTCTCCACTCAACTGGCGTGCTTCTTCGTCATTAATAGTTATGACATCCACTTTTCCAATTACTTGCATCAATTCATCCCAAGCATTATTCATCCAAAAATTCATGGTATCCAAGACCACTAATTTGGGCTTTACAGGAATTTGATTGATAACCGACATTTGTACGGCCGGATGTAAATTACCCAACATTAAAAAATCGGGAGAAGTGAATAATTGAGGAACTTTGGGATTGAAATCGGCTAAGACATTCAACTCGGTTGCCAAGGTATCACGGGTATTTAAATCATTGTGGTATTTTCCCGCCCAAAAAAAGGTTTTGCCACTTTCTATGATTTCAATTCCTTCAGTATTGATATTTTTTCCATTTAAATAGGCTAAATATTCTTTTGGGAAATCGCCTCCGACTACTGATACGATAGCGCTTTCTATATCAAATTGAGAAGCAGCCAATGCAATATAGGTGCCTGCTCCTCCAATAATTTTATCTGTTTTTCCAAATGGAGTCTCAATAGCATCAAAAGCTACTGTTCCTACTATTAAAAGTTTGCTCATACGGTAATAATTGGTTTAATTTGCAAAGGTATGAAAATGTTTAAAGTTTAAGATTTAAAGTTTAAAGTAAAAAAGCAATATAAAGGTCTGAATTCAGACAATGCTTCAAAACACTTAATTATGCAAATACAAGATATACAACAGGAAATAATCGATGAGTTTGAATTTCTAGAAGATTGGATGCAGAAATACGAACACCTTATCGAATTGGGAAAAAATCTACCGATTATTGATGAAGCGCACAAAACGGAAGACAATCTCATCAGTGGTTGCCAATCTAAAGTTTGGATTTATGCCGAAAAACAAGATGATAAACTCATCTATACTGCCGATAGTGATGCGATTTTAACCAAAGGGGTTGTCGCTTTATTGTTGAGAGTTTTTTCAAATCAATCTGCACAAGCCATATTGGAAACCAATACAGATTTCATTGATCAAATAGGACTTAAGGAACATTTATCTCCTACACGTGCCAATGGTTTGTTGTCCATGGTGAAACAAATTAAATTGTATGCTTTGGCTTTTTCAAAATAACTTTAAGGGTTTTTTTTGACAAATGAGTTGCTTTTTTTAAGATGTTTTTATTTTTTGAAAGCATATAAAAAAATATTATTGTTAATCTAAAATCTAAATCTAAAATTCGCATATCTTTGCCCTTATTTAGAATCAATATAAAATGGATATCGTCAGTCAAGAAACATTAACTACCCGTATCATAGAAACCTTAAAAACCATATATGACCCCGAAATTCCTGTGGACATTTATGAATTGGGTTTGATTTATGATGTATTTGTGAAGAATGAAAATAAAGCGGTCAAAATTATCATGACGCTTACTACTCCCAACTGTCCTGTTGCTGAATCATTGCCACAAGAAGTTGAAGATAGAATTAAAGCAATTGATGGTATTGAAGAAGTGGTGTTAGAATTAACTTTTGATCCACCTTGGCATCAGGATTTAATGAGTGAAGAAGCCAAACTGGCTTTAGGCTTCTTATAACAAATCACAATACTTATATTTAACTTAATGTGGTTTTTAGAATTGGTTGAAAACTGATTTTGGAACCACTTTATATTTTGAATAAATTTGTTGAAAATAGGAATTTTATAAATTTCATTAGGCTTTTTCATTGAAAAAATTCAGTGAAAATACCGTAGTAAACTCAGGGTTTTTCCTATATCTATTGACCTTGATTCATCGGACATTTGTGACATCAAAACTAAATAGTATGTCACGAACAATTAAATCTTCAGCATTATTTATCGGAATTGGAATTATTTTATTCCTATTCATCAGTTTAGTTGCGCCAAACCATCCAAAACCTGTGGATGAAAGAAAGATGGTAGAAATGATTTTGGCAGAGTACGACAACGAAATGGCTTATGGCAATCCCAATATCAATGTGGATGCTTTTGTAGACCAAGTTCTTATCGAATCTCTAAAAAAAAATAACCAGTAATTTCAGTATTTTTTTGTCAAACAAGCATTTTTATCGAACTTTACACCCGTTAGAGTAGATATTTATGCAAAAAACTTCACAACAGTTTGACAACATCATCGACCAATGCCGCAGTCTTTTTATTAAAAAAATGACTGATTACGGTAGCGCTTGGCGCATTTTGAGAATTCCCTCACTTACCGACCAAATCTTTATCAAAGCCCAACGCATCCGAATGATGCAAGAACAAAGTGTGCGTAAAATTGATGAAGATGAAATTCCTGAATTCATTGGCATCATCAATTATTCCATTATGGCTTTGATCCAATTGGAAAATGGAGTAGTTGATCAGCCTGACCTCAACACTTCAGAAGCGACCATTCTTTATGATAAAGCTGTTGCTGAAACCAAATTCTTGATGGAAAATAAAAATCACGATTATGGCGAGGCTTGGCGTGAAATGCGGGTCAGTTCATTGACCGATTTGATTTTGCAAAAATTATTGAGAGTCAAACAAATTGAAGACAACCAGGGAAAAACATTGGTTTCGGAAGGTGTAGATGCCAATTACCAAGACATCATCAACTATGCGATTTTTGCATTAATCCAAATTGAAGAATCTAAAACAATTTAAAAACGATATTTATAAACTTATTTTTATGAAAATCATAACCCATATCATTCGTTTTCTAGTTGCCGCTACATTTATTTTTTCTGGTTTTGTCAAAATGGTAGATCCTATTGGCTCAGATATTAAAATGAAGGAATATTTATCTCCGGATGTTTTAAATATACCTTCTTTAATTCCTTATACCTTGGCTTTGGCTATTTTACTCATTTTAGCCGAATGGCTTTTAGGATTCATGTTACTACTAGGCTATAAACCCAAATTGACTTTGGTAGGCATTACTCTATTGATGATTGTCTTTTTATATTTGACTTGGTATTCAGCTTATTACAACAAAGTGACCGATTGTGGTTGTTTTGGAGAAGCTGTTAAATTGGGAACATGGGAAACGTTTTATAAGAATGTAGTTTTAATTTTACTCATTGCATTTTTATGGATTAGAGTGAAAGATATCTCACCATTGTTTCACAAATGGGTTGCTATTTGGGGCTCATTTTTAGCATTACTAGTCGGTCTTTTTATCAGTTATTACGTTTTGATACATTTACCAATTATTGATTTTACACCCTATAAAGTAGGTGCTAATATACCGGAAGGTATGGCTTATAAAGATGGCGTAGAGATTCCACCTATTCACGATTTTATTTTCGAAAATGAAACCGATGATTTGACCGATACAATTCTACAATCGGATAAAGTCATGTTGATTATTTCAGTTAATTTAGCTGAAAGTAACTTGGAAAGTTTTAAAGAAATAAAGGCTTTGACAGACAAAGCCATTCAAAAAGGCTATAAAGTATTTGCACTTTCTGCTTCCAGTATGGAAGATTTTCAATTTTTGAAAGAAAAATATTCCTTAAATTTTGAAATGCTTTGGGGTGATGGTACTACACTTAAAACCATGATCAGAGCCAATCCTGGCATCATGACCCTCGAAAAAGGGGTGATTAAGGGAAAAAGGAATGTTACAGATATCAAAAAAGTGAAAATATAATTGGTAGACTACATTCTATTTTCTATTATCAATTTTCAAATCTTATATTTGCCGAAAATATTTAAAACATGACAAATTTTGTAGAAGAATTGCGTTGGAGAGGATTGATTCACGATATGATCCCCGAAACGGAAACATATCTTAAAGAAAATATTACTGCCGGTTATATTGGATTTGATCCTACCGCTGATTCTTTGCATATTGGGAGTTTGGTGCAAATTCTAGTATTGATGCATTTTCAACGTTCTGGACACAAACCTATTGCTTTGGTAGGTGGCGCTACAGGTATGGTAGGTGATCCATCGGGGAAATCTCAAGAGAGAAATCTATTGGACGAAGCTACTTTAAATAAAAATGTTGCCGGTGTAAAAGCGCAATTGGCTCGTTTTCTCGATTTCAATGCCGAACATACCAATGCTGCAGTTTTGGTCAATAATTACGATTGGATGAAATCATTTACTTTGATTGATTTTGTTAGAGATATTGGCAAACACATCACGGTAAACTACATGATGGGCAAAGATTCTGTCAAAAAACGATTGGGTGAGGATGCTAAGGAAGGAATGAGTTTTACCGAATTTACCTATCAGTTATTCCAAGGATATGATTTTTTATATCTCTATGAAAACTTCAATTGCCGCATTCAAATGGGTGGTTCCGACCAATGGGGAAATATCACCACAGGTACAGAATTGGTTCGCAGAAAGGCACAAGGCAAAGCGTATGCGCTCACCGTTCCCTTGGTAACCAAGGCAGATGGAACTAAATTTGGAAAAACAGAAGGAGGCAATGTGTGGTTGGATGCAGACCGAACTTCGCCCTATAAATTTTACCAATATTGGCTCAACACCAGTGATGAAGATGCTGAAAAATACATCAAAATTTTTACTTTTTTGGATCAAGAAACAGTAGAAAATTTGATAGCTCAACACAAAGAACAACCGCATTTGCGTATTTTACAACGCAGAATAGGAGAGGAAGTGACTGTCTTGGTTCACGGATTGGAAGCCTTTGAAAATGCTGTAAAAGCTTCTGAAGTATTGTTTGGAAAATCCACCACCGAAGATTTATTGACTTTAGATGAGCAAACATTCTTGGATGTGTTTGAAGGCGTTCCACAAGCCGAGATTTCAAAAGCAGATCTACAAGATGGATTGGATATTGTTTTGGCTTTTAATGAAAAAACAGGGTTTTTAAAATCAAATGGAGAAGTGAGAAGAGCTTTGGCTGAAAATTCCATTTCAGTTAATAAAAATAAAGTTTTGGAAGGGTTTAAAATCACGCCACATGATTTAATTGCTGAAAAATATATTCTTTTACAAAGAGGGAAAAAACAATACTTTATTTTGAAAGTAAAATAATTGCCATTTTTAAAAAAATATTTTAAAAACACATTTTACGCGTTAAAATGTGTTTTTTTGCTTTAGGATAATAAGGAAACGTTTAAAAATTCAATAATATTTGTTTAAGTCCGTTTTTTTGTAGACGTTTGTCCTATGTTTCACACCCGCAACTATATAATCTTCTTTGTACTGATGTTTGTATCAGTATTCCATACATTTGCTCAAAATGAAGTCTTGGCTCAGGAGTATTTTGATAAAGGAGAATTTGAAAAAGCTGAAAATTTGTATCAAAGTTTATGGGAAAAACAGCCTAACAATTTTTTTCTTCTCGACAGATTAATTCAATGTCAACAATCTTTGCAAAAATATGATGAAGTTGAACAATTGATCCTCACGCAATTGGAATTAATGAGCAAAAGGAAGGGTGATAATCCCTTGGAATATTTACATGTAGAATTGGGATATAGCTATGAAGTGCAAGATCAACTAGAAGAGTCTAAAGTTTACTATGACAAGGCTTTAAATTCCGTTCTATCTAAACCAAACAATGGTTATCAAATTGCTAAAAGTTTTCAGGATCATCAAAAATTGGATTATGCTTTACA
The DNA here is from genome assembly GCA_011391075.1 of Flavobacteriia bacterium. Lineage (GTDB taxonomy): Bacteria > Bacteroidota > Bacteroidia > Flavobacteriales > Flavobacteriaceae. The sequence goes on from JAABRF010000004.1 coordinate 44,105, forward strand.
ATGTTATCAAGCTATGATGGCAGCCTTCCCAACGGCCAATTATTACAATCAAATTGCTATTATATATGGAGAAATGGGGGATATACAGTCTATGTTTGATACCTATTTGGATATGATGAGTAAGCAAAATGCCGATATTCTAAGTACACAACGTTTTATGGGTAAGTTTTTAACAGAAGATGACCAAGGTGATAATAATGTACTTTTGAGAAAGATATTGGTTAAAAGGATTCAAACCGAACCTCAAATAGAATGGTATAAAATGCTATCATGGTTATATTTACAACAAAAGGATTATAGTAAAGCTTTAATTCAAGAAATAGCTTTACACAAGAGAAATCCTGAAAATATGGATGGCGTTATTGATGTAGGCAAAATTGCTTTTGATGATTTTGATTACAGCACAACTCAGGATGCTTTCAATTATATCATCAATCAGGAAACCGATGTGGATCGCAAGATAGAAGCGCATTATTACCTTTTGGAAAGTCAAAAAAAAGTATTTACTGATTATCCAACTCTTGACACATCCTACCAAACCTTTTTTAAGGATTTTGGCAAAGGCAAGAATACCATTTCAATTCAAACTTCTTATGCGCAATTTTTAACTTTCCATCAAAACAAACCCCAAGAAGCAATTGATTTTCTTGAGGCCGCTTTAGAACTCAACCTTGACAGGTTTAAAAAATCTGAGATTAAAACTCAAATGGCAGATATTCTCGTTTTTACGGGGCAATATAACCAGGCTTTGATTGCTTATACGCAGGTTCAGAATGAACTTCAAAATCATATTTTGGCACAAACTGCTCGTTATAAAGTAGCCCAAACGTCTTATTTTAAAGGAGATTTTGAGTGGGCTAATACCCAATTGAAAGTTTTGAAAAAAGGAACGACCAAGTTAATTGCCAATGATGCTATTGATTTGAGTTTGCTCATTAGTGACAACATAGCCCAGGACAGTGTTCAAAACGCTTTGAAAAGCTATGCAGTAGCCGATTTATTGGCTTACCAAAACAAAACACAACAAGCCATTGATACTTTGTCGCAAGTGTTGATTCATCATAAAGGTCATCCCATTGAAGATGAAGCCTTGTTTAAACAAGCTAATTTATTCGAAAAAAAAGGAAAATATCTAGAAGCTATTCAAAATTATGAATTGATTCTTCTATTGAATCAAGATGACATTTTGATTGATGACTCTTTGTATGCCTTGGCAATTATTTATGATGAAAAGCTATTGGATTTTGAAAAAGCCAAGATTTATTATGAAAAAATTGTTTTGGAGCAGCCGTCTAGTATTTACCTCGTTCCCGCTCGTAAACGATTCAGAGAATTGAGAGGTGATGAACTCATGCCTTAATTTTAAGCATAATAAGGTCGAATCATCAGATATACTACCACTCCAGTAATTGCCACGTATTCCCATAAGATAAAAGTGATTTTACCTAGTTTTTTGTGCGCAGGAAATTGATTGGTAATTGCTCTGAAATATGTGTTGAGTACCAATGGGACAATGAAAATTGATAAAACGATGTGCGATACAAGTATGGAAAAATAAACCACTTTTATAAATCCTGTTCCTCCAAATTTTGTTTCTTCTGTTGTGGCGTGATACAATACATACATCACCAAAAAGCTAATAGAAAGTATTAAAGCCGTTTTCATCAATCTTTCATGTGTTTTTCGATTGCCTTTTTTGATTTGAAAGATGGCTATTGGTAAAATCAAAGCTGTTAATGCGTTGATAGGTGCGTAAATATGTGGTAAGAATGAAAGATTTACGCCATCTATTTTTACTCTGAATAATGCTATAACAACTAAGGGAATGGCAACACTTAAGATGATGATGGTTTTCTTGTTGAGCATGGTTTGGTGGTTGGTTATTTTGATATTCGTTATTGAGTTATTGAGAAATAAAATTTAAACAGAAATTATGATGCGAAAAGATGGACTCATTTTTCAAAGTATTTCAAACTCAATTTTTTTCCGTCAAATATTGCATAGGAAAAATATGTAATCCAATCTCCGGTGTTGATATACGAGCTTTGTTCCGATATTTTGATTTCTAAGGGTAAATGTCGATGCCCAAAAACATAATAGTCATGTGGATTTGTATTTTGAACTTCCTTACAAAAAAGGATTAATAATTCTTTATCTTCTCCCAAAAATTTCACATCATCCTCACCTGAAATAAGCCGGTTTTCTACAGAAAAATACTGTCCCAATCGCATACCTATATCAGGATGTAACCAACGGTATAACCATTTTGATAACGGATTTTTAAAAACAGCATTCATAAATTTATAGCCATAGTCACCCGGACCTAATCCATCTCCGTGTCCAATTAAAAACTTTTTACCATTCCATTCAAAAGTTTGAGGATTGCGATAAATAGAAATCCCAAGTTCGGTTTCAAAATAATCCCGCATCCACAAATCATGGTTTCCTGTAAAAAAGTGAATTTCTATTCCGGTATCTTTTAAAGCTGCTAATTTTCCCAAAACCCTCACAAATCCTTTAGGCACTACTTGTTTATATTCAAACCAAAAGTCAAATAAATCTCCAAGTAAAAAAAGATGAGTAGCATCACTTTTTATTTCGTCCAACCAAGTCACAAATCGTTCTTCCCGTACTTTACTTTTTATCGTATTGGGAGCTCCAAAATGTTGGTCGGATGCAAAATAAATCTTCATTTTGATTCAAGTTTAGTTTTGTTCCAATTCAAGAACTTTCAAAATCATTTGATCATTTTCCTGATAGACTTTATAGAATCCTAAATCTCCATATATTTCTCTCGCTACCAATGCTTTCAAATACCATTTCATGCGATCCAATGAGGCGTCTTTGTTGTGAAATTTGGTTTCTTTATTTTGTAGGTATTGATTGATGAGTATTTGAGCATCAAAAGTTTTATTAAATTGGTCGAAAGTCATCCCAGAATAGGTTTTTCTATTGGAATCAACATGTTCAAATACCAATTCATTGATGTCGGAGATTAAAAATCCATGGTAAAAGAAAGTAGTGTCTATCGGAACAAAAACATCGGGAATGATGCCGCCACCGCCGTATACGATTTTTCCTTTTGGGGTTTTGTATTTCAAACTATCCACTACCGGAATACTATCCTTATACAGTAATTCTCCGTTGGTAGCCCTCATTTCGCTGTCATCAAAATAGTCTTCATTACCGTGGTCATAAGGTTTTTGGATAGATCTGCCTGTTGGGGTGTAATATCGTGCTGTGGTCAATCGCACAACAGATCCATCTCCAAGGTCCATTTCTTGTTGTACCAGACCTTTACCAAATGAACGTCTTCCTACAATGGTACCTCTATCATTATCTTGTATGCTTCCTGCTACGATTTCACTAGCTGAAGCTGATTCTTCATTGATTAAAACATAAACTTTTCCATTTTCAAAATCTCCTTTTGAAGTAGCAAAGCTCTTGTCAATATTCCCCGATTTACTCTTGGTAAATACCATGAGTTTGCCATCGGTTAGAAAATCGTCCATAATATCGTTGGCAATATCCATAAAACCACCAGTATTGTTTCTTAAATCCAAAATCAAGGTTTGCATGCCTTGTTTTTTGAGTTCTAAAAGTGCTTTGTGAAATTCCTTGTAAGTAGTACGAGCAAAAATCTCAATTTTTATAAAACCGATTTGCTTATCTATCATGTAATAAACGGGAACACTTGATAGATTTACGGTGCCTCTATTAAAGCTAAACCTCAAGGTTTTACGATCTGTTTTTCTATAAACAAGCAATTGAATAGCGTCGGGTTTGGCGCTTTTTAAATGCGTCATAACCTTTTCACTGGTATATTTCTTTCCATACAAAGTGTCTTGATCGGCCATGAGAATACGATCGCCAGCTTTAATACCTGCTAGATCACTTGGTCCACCTTTGATGACACTCACAACCGTTACGGTATCCCGAATCATTCTAAATTGAATGCCTATGCCTGTAAAGTTTCCATTCATGGTTTCTTGTACGTTTGCCAATTCACTTTTGGGAATGTAAACCGAATGAGGATCCAGATTTTTCAGTAATTCGTCTATAGTTAAATCCAATATGGAATCAGTATCAACCGCATCAACATAATCATATTGAATGTAGTTGATCAATCTTTTAATTTTGGCTTCTTGCGATGATTCGCTGAACGGATTCACCGGTTTTCCTTTGAAATTAAAGAAACTACCTATGAATACGCCAACGGCAACGGCAATTCCAATGTATAAGATGGTATATGAACTGTTTTTAGACATCTTCCAATTTATTAATTTCTACACCTGCTTTTACTAAAAAATCCAACCCGGAAGTGTCACTGTATGCATCTTGGTAAACCACTCGTTTAATCCCCGATTGATGTATGAGTTTGCTGCATTCTTTACAAGGTGATAAAGTGAGGTAAAGTGTTGCATCTTTAACAGATTGAGTTGATCCGGCAACTTTGAGAATAGCATTGGCTTCGGCGTGTAATACATACCATTTGGTGTAACCAGAATCATCTTCACAAGGATTTTCAAACCCAGATGGAGTACCATTAAAACCATCAGAAATAATCATCCGATCTTTAACAATCAAAGCCCCAACTTGTTTTCTGGTACAATGGGATAATTTGGACCATTCCTGCGCCATTCTCATGTAGGCTTTGTCATATCTGTTTTGCTTTTTACTCATAGAAGAAAGAATTATTTTAAATTATCAAATATTTCCTCAGCTTCTTCAAAATCATAAGGTTTGAATAGAATTTTTTTAGATGTATCTAAAATGAAATAATTGGGTGTAGTATGAATATTGTAGTCTCTGGCGATTGAATTTTCCCATTTACCCAATCCCATTACATTGATGAAAGCATGATAGTCATATATCTCCGATTCCCAATTGGCTTTGCTGTCATAAGTTTCCAAGCCAATGGCAATCACTTTGGTATCAGGACGATCTTTAATGTAATCGTAAAACATGGGTATTTCTTTCAAACAATGAGAACAAGAAGTGCTCCAAAATACAATTACGTAATATTTATAACCACTTAATTTATATAGACTTGAAATATTTTTATTAAATATAAACTCAAAGTCTGGAGCGGTTCTTCCAATGGCTGTTTTTAATTGATTTTGAATTCCGTTTTTCCAATTGGTGTTTTGTTGATCAGCAGGTAGTAAATTGTAATATTTTTCAAATAAAACATCTATTACTTCAGTATTTTCATCTTGTAAAAAGGACTGAATCAGTGCTTGAATAAACCCTTTTTTAATGGTCTCATTTTGAATTTTTTGTATTACCTCTTGTATAGCATTTATATACAAAGCATTTTGAGATTCTGGGGTTTCTGCAACAGTTAGATAAAAGACATAATCCATTACTTTATCCAAAAGAATAGACGAATGTATCATATTTGTATTATTGAAATCGATATGATCAAAGAAATGCAATTTTATAAAATTTAAATATTCCAATGGATCTTGGATAGGCGCTTGAGGCAATACTCTTTCATGTGCTTTCAGGATGTCTTTAATCAGTGGATTTTGTTCTGTTTTTTCGAGCAAACTTGCCCATTCAACCCCTTCTGCTCTTTTGATAGCGTATTGATTTTGAAGTCCACTCAAAGCTTGTGTATTTTCGGTCTTGAAAATTTCAATTTGAATAGAGTCCATTTTTTGTTGGATTCTGTTGATGGTAAAAAGTTGTTTAAAATATTGTGTATTTTCTTCAGAGCCCACAAATATTGGTAATTCATTGGGATCTGAAGGATTAAAAGTAATCTCAAAAGATTTCCCTAAATATAAAAAATCTATGTAATCCATAGTTTCCTGATTGTAAACCATCCGATATGAAGCATGTGGTGCCTCGGTTGGGATACTCAATTGAAAAATACCGGTTTCGGATTCCCCATGGGTGATGTATTTTTGTTGTGCACCTTCGGATGCATACAATACAACTTGTTTGTAAGCAGCCGGTTGCATTTTAACCAAAATAGTTTGATTATTGGTTTGAGCGAATGAAAACCAACTGACCAAGGTTAAGACTATACTTAGAAATTTATTCATTATGTGAGAATGGTTTGAATGTATATAACGTTATAAACTAGCATTTCTGCATACCAAAGTTGCGAAATTACAATAATCACATCAAATATGGCAAATTATGTATGTCAAATTCGATATTGATGAAGTGAAACTGACTTTAGGTTATGGTTAGGACTGCTTGTGAATATTTAGGTTATTTAGTAATAAGGTTATGTCCTCCCCCCAGCCCCCTCCAAAGGAGGTGGAGATTGGTCAGTGATTAATTTATGAGTTATTGGGATAACAGAAGGTTGGTGAGATTACCTGTTTTGTAATTGCATAAGTCATCGTAGAGACAAGGCATGCCTTGTCTTTATCAAAATAGTATGGATTTTTATTTATGGATTTTGAACCTTTCAGCATGAAATGACCATAAGATAAGCATCATACCAACCGAAATGTTTATTAAGGTCATTCCACTCGCCTCGCTGCGAAGCGGGTCTGACCATTAAAAATAAATAATTATAAACAGATGAAATGTCCATAAGCAATGTTGCATACCAACCGCAATGTTTATTTGGACATTCCATGTGACCAATAAAATCAAATAAAAATAAACAGATGAAATAGCCATAAGATTGACATCATACCAACCGGGAATGATTAAATGGCTATTACACTCGCCTCGCGAAGCGGGTGTGACCAATAAAAAACAATAAATTTAAACACATGAAATGACCATAAGCAATGTTTCATACCAACCGCAATGTTTATTTGGTCATTCCATGTGACCAATAAAAACAAATAAAAATAAACACATGAAATTTATTTTCCAGTTTTATTTAGTGTATTAATGTTTGTCAATTGAAATTTTAAAAATAGTTTTGCGACATGAACTTAGTATCCATAGAAAACGTACATAAATCATTTGGAGAACGTGTAATTCTTCATGATATCTCATTTGGAATCAATAAAGACCAAAAAATTGCATTTGTTGCTAAAAACGGAACCGGAAAAACCACTTTGCTGAACATAATTGCAGGGAAAGATAGTGCTGATATTGGACAAGTGGTATTCAGAAAAGGTCTCAAAGTGGCTTATTTATCCCAAAAGATGGATTTAACTCTAGATTTAACCGTTGAAGAAAGTATTTTCAACGCGGACAATCCTATTTTAAAAATTATTGAAGCTTATGAGCACGCTTTGGAACATCCAGAAGATTCCGAACGTTATCAAAAGGCTTTTGACGAAATGGAATTGCATCATGCATGGGATTTTGAAACCCAGTACAAACAGATTTTATTCAAATTGAAGTTGGAAAATCTGCATCAAAAGGTAAGTGAGTTATCGGGTGGACAACAAAAAAGATTGGGTTTGGCGATTTGTTTGCTGATGAATCCCGATTTGTTGATTTTAGATGAACCTACCAATCATTTGGATTTGGAAATGATTGAATGGTTGGAAACATACTTACAGAAAACAAAACTCACTTTATTCATGGTTACTCACGACCGATATTTTTTGGAGCGTGTTTGTAATGATATTGTGGAATTGGACGAAGGAATTATCTATCGCTACACGGGAAACTATTCTTATTTTTTAGAAAAAAAAGAAGCCAGACTTGCCATTGAACAAGCTACTGTTGATAAAGCCAAAAATCTATATGTAAAAGAATTGGATTGGATGCGTAGAATGCCTCAAGCGAGAACGACCAAATCTAAATCTAGAATTGATGCTTTTTATAAAACAGAAGAAGTTGCCAAAAGTCGTAGAAAGGAACATCAGGTTCAATTGGAAATCAATATGGAACGATTGGGAAGTAAAGTGGTTGAGTTGCATAAAGTTTCCAAATCCTTTGGTGAAAATACCATATTGAAGAGTTTTGAATATGTGTTTCAACGGGAAGACCGAGTTGGAATTATTGGTAATAATGGAAGTGGAAAAAGTACTTTACTAAACCTCATCACAGGAAGTTTGAAACCCGATTCAGGGAAAATAATTATTGGAGACACGGTTAAAATGGGTTATTATACCCAAGAAGGCATCGTAATCAAACCAGGACAAAAAGTATTGGAAGTCATTCGCGAATTTGGAGAGTATATTCCATTGACTAAAGGTAGGACTTTGAGTGCCGGTAGTTTGTTGGAAAAGTTTTTGTTTGATCGCAAGCAACAATATGATTTTGTTGAAAAACTGAGTGGCGGAGAATTAAAGAGGTTATTTTTATGTACCGTATTGATTCAAAATCCCAATTTTTTAATTTTGGACGAACCTACGAACGATTTGGATATTATTACCCTAAATGTTTTAGAAGACTTTTTATTGGATTATCCCGGGACATTAGTTGTCGTATCGCATGATCGATATTTTATGGATAAAATAGTAGACCATTTATTTGTTTTGAAAGATGGTATCGTTAAGGATTTCCCTGGAAATTACAGTGATTACAGAGATTTTGAAATGTTTACAGAAGAACAAAAAAGAGAAGATAAATCAGAAATAGCATCCTTTGCAAAAGCTTCTGATGAAGGAAATGCTAAAAAAGTCAAGTTGAGTTATCATGAAAAGAAAGAATTTGAGCAGATTGAAAAGGATATTGCAAAATTAAACTTAGAAAAAGCCAAAATTGAATCTGATTTTGTTGAAGCTCGCATTCCGGAAGATCAAATGTATGCCATGGGTAAGAAATTGGAAGAGATTATTGCTCAAATCAACCAAAAGGAAGAACGATGGTTGGATTTGAGTTTGAAAATGGAATGATTTTGAATTTTTTTGTTCAATAAGTTTTGAAATTATCGATTCTATTCGTTAAAAGTAAAGCAATTTTGAAGCAACTGAAAAACTAATAAGCAATAAAAAAAGTACAATTATTTACACATAAAAATAATATTTCTATATTTGTAAAAAAATTGAAATTGACCCAGCAAATACTATAAATCATCTCCAAGAACATGGAAGATTGATAAAGCTATGAATATTTAAAATTAATTTAATTAACTTAAACATTAACTGAGATATGTCAACAGATGCCGAAAAAACAGCCAAACTGAAAGCCCTTCAACTTACATTAGACAAATTAGACAAAACGTATGGTAAAGGTACCGTCATGAAAATGGGGGATCAAGCTATAGATGAAATAGAATCCATTCCAACCGGTTCTTTGGGCCTTGACATCGCTTTGGGTGTAGGAGGTTATCCACGCGGAAGAGTGGTAGAAATTTTTGGTCCGGAATCTTCAGGAAAAACCACACTTACGCTTCATGCCATGGCTGAAGTTCAAAAACAAGGTGGTATAGCTGCATTTATCGATGCGGAACATGCTTTTGACCGAACATATGCGCAAAATTTGGGTGTGGATATCGATAATTTGATTATCTCTCAACCCGATCACGGTGAACAAGCCCTAGAAATTGCCGATAATTTGATTCGTTCTGGCGCTATTGACTTGGTCATTATTGACTCGGTTGCGGCTTTGACTCCCAAAAGCGAAATTGAAGGAGAAATGGGTGACAGTAAAATGGGATTGCATGCCCGTTTGATGTCACAAGCGCTTAGAAAATTGACAGGCGCTATTCACAAAACCAATTGTACCGTTATTTTCATCAATCAATTGCGTGAAAAAATTGGGGTCATGTTTGGAAATCCGGAAACCACTACAGGTGGAAATGCCTTGAAGTTTTATGCTTCCATCCGATTGGATATACGCAAAGGAACTCAAATCAAAGATGGAGATACTTCGATGGGAAATAGAACGAAGGTGAAAGTAGTAAAAAACAAAGTGGCACCACCTTTTAAAATCGCCGAATTTGATGTGCTTTACGGCGAAGGAATTTCCAAAATTGGGGAAATTATCGATTTAGGAGTCGAGTATAACATCATCAACAAAAGTGGTTCTTGGTTTAGTTATGGCGAAACCAAATTGGGTCAAGGACGCGATGGCGTAAAGAAAATATTACAAGATAATCCTGAATTGGCAGAAGAATTGGAAGGAAAGATTAAAGCTGAGATTATTAAAGGGAAATAATATATAAAAGTCGTTTGTATGAATTAATGAACCCCGAGGAGTTAAAAACTTTCGGGGTTTATTTTTTAAATTAGTTATTTCTGTAGAAATTTTATTTTTAAACAAATGACTAAAACCTGTTTTAATATACTATTATATAACTTTTTTCTAACTTCTAAGCACTTAACTAGTGGAAAACTTCTAACTTTTCTATCTTTGCCCCCTAAAAACTACAATTTAAACTTATGACTACTACCGGAAAAATAGAACTCATGGCACCTGCCGGAAGTTTTGAATCCTTACAAGCTGCTTTAGACAATGGAGCAGATTCTGTATATTTTGGCGTCGAACAACTCAATATGCGGGCACAAGCTTCTATCAATTTTACACTCGATGATCTACCCGAAATTGCCAAACGTTGTAAAGCCAAAAACGTCCGAACGTATCTCACACTCAATACCATCATTTACGACCATGATTTAAGTATCATCAAAAAGCTGTTGGATCGTGCTAAAAAAGCCGGAATAACTGCTGTGATTGTGATGGACCAAGCAGTGATTTCTTACGCGCGCAGTATAGGAATGGAAGTGCATATTTCGACCCAAATTAATATTACCAATATTGAAACCCTAAAATTCTATGCATTATTTGCCGATACCGTAGTGTTGAGTAGAGAATTGAGTTTGGGACAGATTAAAAAAATTGCCGAACAGGTCAAAAAACAAGAAGTTAAAGGGCCTTCCGGAAATTTGGTTGAAATTGAAGTTTTCGGTCATGGTGCTTTGTGTATGGCTGTTTCCGGAAAATGTTACATGAGCTTACACACTTTTAATTCAAGTGCCAATCGTGGTGCTTGTAAACAAAATTGTCGGAAACCTTATACGGTTATTGACAAAGAAAGTGGTGTGGAGTTGGAAATTGACAATGAATACATTATGTCGCCAAAAGATTTGTGTACCATTGATTTTTTAGATGAATTGGTTGATGCCGGAGTAAGTGTGTTAAAAATTGAAGGCCGCGGTCGTGCACCCGAATATGTAGCCAAAACCATCAAAGCTTATAGGGAAGCCATTGATTCCGTAGCCGATGGAACCTATTCAACTGAAAAAGTTGATGTTTGGATGGATGAATTGGAAAAGGTGTATAACCGAGGTTTTTGGGGTGGTTATTATCTTGGTAAAAAGTTGGGTGAATGGAGCAAGACTCCTGGAAGTCAGGCTACGCAAAAGAAAGTTTTTATTGGAATAGGTAAACACTATTTTCCCAAAGCCAAAATCGGGGAGTTTTTAATTCAAGCATTTGATATCAATATTGGTGATACCATTTTGGTAACCGGACCATCAACCGGTGCTCAGGAAATGTTGGTAACCGAAATGTTTGTCAATGACATTAAAAGCGAATCGGCTACCAAAGGAGATACGGTCACATTTCCATTGCCCTTTAGAATACGTTTATCAGATAAATTGTATAAGATTGTCAAAACCGAGTATGCCGATAATGATTCAGTAAAATCTAACGAGCTTGATGAATTACCTATTTTATCGGGTCAACAGATATAACGGCAAGTGCTGTATTGTGGAGCGAAAGTTTTTTAAAGAAAAAAATTTGAGCAGTTAATATTTAAAAACGAAAACATCAAAAAGCCTAGAACATATCTTTTACTAAAGCTAAACAGTTTGATTAAGAATCATAGACTTAAATTTATAGGGTTGTGGTTGTTACATACTTTTAATAAGCGGTATTTGTCTGTGAATTTTGATCCGGTCAATGCTTGTAATCTGAAATGTAAAATGTGTTATTTTACAGATGAACAATACGTCCAAAAACTGAAAGGGGTTTTTGATAAAGAAGATTTGGCTTTGTGGGCGCAACGCATTTTGCCTCGAGCTTTAAAACTTCAAGTGGGATGTGGAACAGAACCTACTTTGTACAAGCATTTGGACGCTGTTTTTGTTTTGGCTCAACAATACAAAATCCCTCACATTTCACTGACTACCAATGCCAATCTATTGGAAAAAGAGTCCTTGGAAAAGTGGATTCAAAAAGGATTGAATGAAATCATTGTTTCATTACATGGTGTATATCAAAACTCGTATGAGTTTTTCATGGGAAAAGGGGATTATGAAAGGTTTAATACGTCGCTTCGTATCATCACCGAGTTGAAGCAAGTATATCCTCATCTCACCTTACGAATCAACTACACTTTTAATGAAGATAATTTTTTAGAACTTCGTGATTTCTTCAAAGTTTTTGGCTCTTATTCCATTGATATTATTCAATTGAGACCTATTCGCAAATTGGGTGAAACGGAATATCACAATTTTAAATTGGATCAAATATTTCCCATATATAAAGAAATTTTAGAAGGGTTTAAAATACAATCCAAAGCCCGAAAAATCACTTTGATTGCTACCGATCAAATTGATAAATTACAGAATCGAAACAACGATGAAAGTTTGATTTTCCAATATACCTATTGTTATATTTCACCAACTGCCTTTTGGCATCCAGATTTCAAATGGAGAACCGAAAGTTTTAATGCCTATTGTAAGAAAACAGGCTGGGGAAAACAAATATTTAGTAATATATTTAAGTCAAAGGCTAAAATGAAATCTTTGCAAAGTGAACATTTGAACTATGATATTGATTTAAATTAAAAGTTTAATAAATTAATGTTAATCATCTCATTACAAAGAGGAAAATGTATTGGTTGTAATTTCTGTCAAGAAGTTGCCCCCGAACAATTTCGCATGTCTAAGAAAGATGGAAAAGCAGTTTTACTCAATGCACGTGACCGAAAAGGATTTCACACGGTTAAGTTGCATGATGAATCCTTTTTTGAAGCCAATCAAAAAGCGCAGGAGAGTTGTCCTTCCAAAATCATACAAGTGAAAATCATTTGATAATTTTACTACTTGATTTAAATTCATTACTTTTGAAAACTGCTAGTTGCGTTTTTGAATATTTGTAATTGGTGGATAAAATAATCAAAGTTAGGATTACACAGTCTTTTGACCGAAAAATGAATGAATAGAGACTTTTAACTTTTAACTTTTAACTTTTTAACTTAAAAGATGGGTTGTACCAATTGTAATACTGAATCAGATATAAAAACTTTGCCGGGTGGTTGCCAAAACCACGGAAGTTGTGGAACTTTGAGTTGTGATAAGAAAAGCGTTTTTGATTGGTTGGGTAATATGAAACTACCCACACATCAAACCCCTTTCGAAATATATGAAGTAAGGTTTAAAAATGGGCGTAAGGAGTACTTTCGCAACATCAATAATCTAAATTTGTGCATGGGTGAAGCCGTTGCTGTAGAAGGTAATCCCGGACATGATATTGGATCTGTTTCTCTATCGGGGGAATTGGTGAAAGTTCAAATGCAAAAGAGAAAGATTGCACACGATAGTGATGAAGTAAAAAAAATATACCGCAAGGCATCTCAAAGCGATATAGATATTTGGCAAACGGCTCGCAGTAAAGAAGCCGAAACCCAGAAGGAAGCCCGAATCATCATTGAGAAGCTCAAATTACAGATGAAACTTTCAGATGTTGAATATCAAGGTGATGGAAAAAAGGCTGTTTTTTATTATACAGCCGAAACTCGGATTGATTTTAGACAATTGATTAAAGATTTGGCTAGCAAATTCTCTATTCGAATTGAAATGAAACAAGTCGATTATAGAAATGAAGCTGCTCGATTAGGAGGCATAGGTTCGTGTGGAAGAGAATTGTGTTGTTCTACTTGGCTCACTGATTTTAGAAAAGTAAATACCAATGCGGCCAGATATCAACAACTTTCTTTGAGCCCACAAAAACTGCAAGGCCAGTGCGGAAGATTAAAGTGTTGCTTGAACTATGAATTGGATTCATATATGGATGCTTTAAAGGATTTCCCCAATACAGAAGTTCCATTAGAAACCGAAAAAGGGACAGCGTATTTCATCAAGATGGATATTTTCAAAGAAACCTTATGGTATGCCTACAACAATAATGAGGATTTCAAATGGTATAGTTTGAATGTAAATCAAGTAAATGAAATAGTTTCTCAAAACAAAATTGGGAAAAAAGCCAAGTCCCTTTCCGAATTTGAAATAGTTGAGGCAGTTGCCAGTTCTGGATTTGAAAATGTGGTTGGAGAGGAAAGTTTAACCCGATTTGACAGACCCAAAAACAAGAAAAACAAGAAAAAGAACAAAAACAACCCCAATAAAAATCCACAAGGAACACCGGTTCATAATCAAGTTAAGAATCCATCAAATTCTAATGATAATCAACCAAGATTACCTAGAGAGCAAGAAAATAGTAGCCCAAAAGTATTGATTAAAAAATCGGATCAACAGACTCCAATCGTTCAAGAAAATAATACAGATCAAACTGTTAAAAAGGAAGGAAACTCCAAGCCAAAGAAGTTCAATCGTTCTAAAAAGAAAAATAAACCCAATCAGTCAAATAATGAAGCCAATACATAAAATAGGTTTTTTGATATTTTTTATTGGAGTATTGCAATCCTGCAAACAAGACGTGGTTTTTAATCAATATGAATCTTTGGATAAAGCGCAATGGCCCAATGGACAAGTAGTTGCCATTGAAATCCCGATAAAGGATACCGTTTCGTTTTACAATCTCTATATCAATTTGAGAAATACAAAAGATTACCCTTATAGTAATCTTTATTTGATTGCTCGAATGTCCTTTCCTGACAACAAACAAGTTACCGACACTTTGGAATACGAAATGACTGATTCTAAAGGAAATTTTTTAGGAAGTGGCTTTTCTGAATTGAAAGAAAATAAATTGTTTTACAAAGAAAAAATCAGATTTGCCAAACCAGGGAATTACTTGTTTGAAGTCAAACAAGCCATGCGTAAACGCAATGAAATTGAAGCCATCGATCCTTTACTTGGTGTTTCGGATGTGGGTATAAGCGTTGAAATTGCTAAATAAACTATTTTGCAAATAAATTGATATAGTCTATTAATTCTTAACTTTTTATAAGGTTTTTTCAACCTTGAAAATTACTATTTTTGCATCCAATCAAGTCTCTAATCTTTCAATATTGTACAATTATGATTCGAACTTTTCAAAAATGGTCACACTTTGATCAAGCACCAACAGAATTTAAGAAATACATCATTTGGTTTTGGAAGTTGGCACTCTACGGAATAGGTTTTATCATTCTGCTGTTTATTATAGCCGGAGTTGGAGCTTTTGGAAAAATGCCCTCATTTGAAAGATTGGAAAATCCCGATAATAATCTCGCTACCGAAATTATTGGAAGTGATGATAGAATCATCGGAACATTTGCCGTTGAAAATAGAACGCCTGTACATTACACCGAATTGCCTAAAAACTTAATTGATGCTTTGGTATCTACCGAAGATGAGCGTTTTTACCAACACTCAGGCATCGATTTTAGAGGCACAATGAGAGCTGTCCTTAAATTGGGAAGTGATGGTGGTGCAAGTACAATTACCCAGCAGTTAGCTAAGATGATGTTTACCAAAAGGATGAACTCAAATAAACTCACCCGATTGTTTCAAAAAGTAAAAGAAATTATCATTGCTATCAGACTTGAAAAACGTTATTCCAAAGATGAGATTATAGCTATGTATCTCAATCAATATGATTTTCTCAATCAAGCTGTAGGGATTCGGTCGGCTTCGCGTATTTATTTTGGGAAAGAACCCAATGAATTGTTAACTCACGAATCAGCTATGTTGGTTGGTATGTTGCAAAATTCTTCTTATTACAATCCCTTAAAAAAATCGAGACTAGAGAATGTTAAGTCGAGAAGAAATGTGGTTTTTGCACAGATGTATCGCAATGATAAAATTTCCAAAGCCGAAAAAGATTCCCTTCAACATACAGATTTGGGCCTCAATGTGCATAGAGAAAGTCATAAAGAAGGTTTGGCACCTTATTTCAGAGAATATTTACGAGCATACATGCAAAAATGGATTGATCAAAATCCCAAAGCCGATGGTTCCAAATACGATTTATATACCGACGGACTAAAGATTTATGTATCCATCGATTCACGTATGCAAGAATACGCTGAAGAAGCCGTAAATGCACACATGGCCAATCTTCAAGAAGCATTTTTCAAGGAACAAAAAACCAATAAAACAGCTCCTTTCAGAAGCTTGACTACCGAAGAGATTGATAAAACCATCAACAGAGCCATGCGGGTTTCTGAAAGATGGCGAAAAATGAAGGAAGCTGGTGTTTCCGAAAAAGAAATTATCGCCTCATTTGATAAAAAAGCTGAAATGAGTGTTTTTTCTTGGAAAGGTGAAATTGACACCATCATGACGCCTAGGGATTCTATTTATTATTACAAACATTTCCTCAGAACAGGTTTTGTAGCCATCGAGCCACAAACGGGTTTGGTGAAAGCTTGGGTCGGAGGTATAGATTACAGACATTTTATGTATGATGCTGTAGAAAAACAAAAGCGTCAAGTAGGTTCTACTTTCAAACCGTTTGTGTATATCACAGCCATCAATCAAATGCAATTATCGCCTTGTAATGTGTATCCCAATTCGCGTTATACCATTCCTGCCGGAAAATACGGTTTGCCTCAAGATTGGTCCCCCGACAACTCTGATGGAAATTATGGTGGCACCTATACTTTGAAAAGTGCATTGGCCAATTCAGTCAATGTTATTTCAGCCCGTTTGATAGATGAAGTGACCCCAACTACTGTAGCCGAACTCGCCAATAGAGCCGGAGTTAAATCAGAGATTCCGCATGTGCCGTCCATTTGTTTAGGATCAGTTGAACTGAGTTTATACGAATTGATTAGTGCCATGGGAAGTTTTGCGAACAAGGGTCAGCATGTTGAGCCCATTGTTGTATTACGCATTCAAGATAAAAACGGACTTGTATTGGAAGAATTTGTACCTGAATCCAGCGAAGTAGTTAGTGAGGAATCATCTTACGTTTTAATGGAAATGATGAAAGGGGTAACCGAATCGGGAACTGGTGCCCGTTTGAGGGGAAATTGGACTTCAGGCGGTAGTTTGATTACCGGACATCCTTATAATTTTACCAATCCTATAGCAGGTAAAACCGGAACGACTCAAAATCAATCTGATGGTTGGTTTGTGGGTATTGTACCCAATTTAATTGCCGGTGTATGGGTAGGAGGAGAAGACCGTTCTATACATTTTAGAAACATCGATAAAGGTCAAGGAGCAACCATGGCATTGCCTATATGGGCGCTGTTTATGAAACAATGTTATGCCGATACCACCTTGAAGGTAAGTAAAGATGATTTTCCCAGACCAGCTGTTCTCAATATCGAAATGGATTGTAGTAAAGTGTCCAACAATATGGATGTGGGCGATCCTAATTACCCCGAACCAGGAGCCATTGACTTTTAGTTATGGAGCATGCTCTTGCAATATGGAAACCAAATTCTAAAGCGATTGAAAAAACCAATATTTATCAATCGATGAAAGTTTTGGGATTTGATACCTATGAATCCTTCTGGGAATGGTCTGTAGAAAGAAGAGAATCTTTTTGGGAATTTGTCGTTGAAACCATTGAAATTCCTTTTGAACAAAAACCCATTCAAGTATTGGATGTGTCGCAAGGCGTCACGCAACCTCAATGGCTTCCCGGAGCCAGTTTCAATATTGTAGATGCTTGTTTTAAACAACAACCAGATGCAATTGCCATTATCTTTCAGAATGAAGGTGCCAAACTTGAGTATTGGACCTATGGTCAGTTGGATCAATTGGTCAATCGAATTGCCAATTCTCTGATCCAACACAAACTTCAAAAAGGAGATCGCATTGCAATAGACCTTTCCATGCATGTGGAAGCAATAGCTTTGTATTTGGCAGGGATAAAAGCCGGTTTATCAGTAGTTACCATTGCCGATAGTTTTACGCCTGAAGAAATTGCTGTACGTTTGGAGATAACCCAACCCAAATTGGTTTTTACGCAGGATTATATCCTTAGAAATGGCAAGAAACTGCCGCTGTATGAAAAAGTGTGTTCAACTCAAGCACCCAAAATTGTAGTCATCAATCAAGAGCCTTTAGAACTCAGAGATCAGGATCTTTTATGGTCTGATTTTTTAGGTAATAAGACGGATTTTATTTCTGTGAAATGCGCTTCAGATGATATTACTACTATATTATTCTCTTCGGGGACTACTTCAACTCCCAAAGCGATTCCTTGGACACACACAACTCCAATCAAATGTGCCAGTGACGGCTATTTTCATCAAGATATTCAACAAGGTGACGTTGTGGCTTGGCCAACCAATTTGGGTTGGATGATGGGTCCTTGGTTGGTTTTTGCTGCTTTAATGAATAAGGCAAGCATTGGATTGTATGGTGGCTCACCTTTGGGAAGTGATTTTGGAACTTTTGTGCAAGAAGCCAAAGTCAGTATTTTGGGTGTGGTACCTTCTATTGTCAAACAATGGAAACTAACCCAATGCATGAAAGATGTTAATTGGAACCATCTTAAATGTTTTAGTTCTACGGGAGAAGCTTCCAATCCGGAAGAATACAGTTATTTGATGCAAATGGCCGGTAATAAACCCATTATTGAATATTGTGGGGGAACAGAAATTGGAGGTGGTTATTTGTGTAGTACATTGGTTCAAAATAATATACCATCAACATTTTCTACCAAAGCTTTAGGTTCAGATTTTGTTCTTTTAGATGAAAACAATCAAGTCAGTACTTTGGGAGAAGTGTTTATTATTCCTCCGAGTATGGGTCTTTCGAATGTTTTGCTCAACAAAGACCATCACCAAGAATACTATCATGGATTACCCTTGTATGAAGGAAAGGTGTTGAGACGACATGGAGATCAAATCGAACAATTGGAAAACGGTTATTTCAAAGCACAAGGTAGAGTTGATGATGCTATGAATTTGGGAGGTATCAAAGTGAGTAGTTTACAAATTGAGGAATGGGTTCAGACGTTGGATTTTATCAAAGAATCGGCTGCTATATCAGTGCCACCAAAGGAAGGTGGACCTGAACAATTGGTTGTATATTTTGTACCAACATATGAAATAGAACATGTGCAAGCTTTATCTGAAATAAACCATATTGTAAAAAGTAAAATCAATCCATTGTTCAAAGTTTCCGATGTGGTATCTATAGGAGTTTTGCCTCGCACAGCTTCGGGTAAGATCATGCGCCGAATGTTACGCAAATCACATATTGGAGTTCAATTAAATAATTTATAAAGTTATAAGTAATGACGTTTTAAGTATTTCAAGACTTCAAGACTTCAGGATAACAAGACAAAAGGACTTCACAACTACAGGACTACAGGACTTTAAGACCAATATTTTTTTGATACCATACTTCTACTATACAAATGGTGTGGTTATAAGTGGTAGGTCTATCGGAAATAGGTGTAAAATAAATACAACAGGATAGGAAAATCTGGTTTTATTTGAAATTATTTATCTTTGGCTCTTCATGTTTGGACTGAATAGTTGCGAAAATGGATGCTTCAATAAGTAATTAAAACATCCTCAATAAGAGCTATTTAAGTTTCAAATCATCTCAAGGTTATCGAGAGATTTATTTTTTAAATCACAAAAATCATAAATATGTACGAACTCAAAACCAAACTAAACGACGCATCAGTACTCGATTTTATCAACACAGTTGATGAAACTCAAAAGAAATCAGATGCTTATGAAATCATTGATATGATGAAAGAAATTTCAGGTCAAGAACCCAAAATGTGGGGAGGAAGTATTGTGGGATTTGGTTCCTATCATTACAAATATAAAAGTGGAAATGAAGGCGATTGGATGAAAATTGGATTTTCTCCTCGCAAACAAGCCTTGACCCTTTATTTATCATGTGACTTATCTCAACACGAAGCGACCTTACAAAAATTGGGAAAATATAAAACCGGTAAAGGCTGTCTGTATATTAAAAAACTGACAGATGTAGATATGAATGTGCTTAAAGTATTGATTGAAGAAGGGTACAACAAAGCCCCATAAAAAAAGCAGCTCCACGGAGCTGCTTTTTTATTTTTTATTTTTAGAAAACTATGGATTGATAATAATTTTCTTAACAGCAGATTTGTTACCTGAAGCAACTTTGACAAAATAAACTCCTTGTGCTTGATCTAAACTGATATTCATTTTTGCCAAATTGGATTGGGAATGGTAAACCACTTGTCCGAGTGAATTGAATACTTCAATCGAAACCATTTCATCATTGTTTTTGGTATTGAGATAAATGGTAAATGAACCTTGATTTGGATTTGGATACAAACCAATCGTGTTTTCAAACGAATCTTCAATACCCAGAGCAGTTTGAACATTGACGGTGTAGTCTTCCACTTCGCCATAAGAAGTGTCGTTACAGCTAGCATATTCTCCGGTATATGCCACTCTCAATCTCATACGTGTAGGACCAATATGCGCATCATTGGGTACTACTATATTCCCAGTTCCATTTGGATTGGCATAAGTAATAGGAAAAGTTTCATTGGCATCATTAAAATCACCATCGTAATTCCAGTCTATCCAACAGCCCATTTGATCTCCAGGAAAATGTTCTCCATTGGTAATGGTGATAGGGTAGGAACTTCCTTTGTAAACTGTAGTGGAAATGGAAGTGTAATCTGTATAATCAGGACCTTGAGTACTTGAATTGTTGATTGTGTTGAATTGCACTTGTTGAATAAATTCGTCGGTTGTATTGCCGGCACCGGCAGCACAATAAGAAGGTACAAATCCAATAATCACTTGAAAATCTTTGGTATTGGTATATTGATTGGCTGTTCCTCCTGTCACTGTATAATGTATGTTAGCAGCAGTACCTTGAGGTGTTGCTGCATTTGCGGTAACATTGAAAGTAAAACTTTGGGTTGTACCAATTGCCATATTTACCGGTGATGTGGTTACAGAATTCAATGTCAAATCGGTACTTGTGGAAGAAATATTTCCCAATACGTTTGATACTGCAGCATGTCCTGATTGGGTAGTTTGGATGATTAAATTGGCTGTTTCTCCCGGATCGAGTATGCCATCGTTGTTGCCTGTTGCATCATTGATTGTCAAGTTCAAGATGGTAAAGGCTGGAGCATTAAGCGTAACATTCATTACGGCATTCCAAGTGTGACCTGCATTATCGGTAATGACCATATTAAAGGTGGCTACGTGTTGATCGGGAACATTGTTGGCAACAGTAAAAGCAAAAGCATTGTTTTGCAATTGTGAAGTTCCGGCTATAATTTGACCGTAAACTTGATTATTGTCTGAAATGGTGACATAAGCATCTGTTGTTGAAACAGTGGCGTTAACTCCATTGGCATTAAATCCACTTCCCGAAGCTGCCACATTTTCTAAAGTAACATTCAAGCCTACGTTTTGATTGAAATCAGGAGTTACCGTAGTAGTATACGTTTGTAAAGTAACGTATGGTTCATTGGCAGGTGAAATGGTTAAGGTTCCTATATATGGAACTCTATTTTGAGCTGTAACTACCAAGTTTGCTGTACCAACAGCTAAAGCAGAACTTCCAAAATTTAAAGTGACTACACCTGAAGCATTGGCCAATCCGGCTGCAATCAATACCCCATTTTGAGAAAGAGCTACATAGGCATAAGGAGCTGCAGTTACTTGCAAACTAGTCATTCCTATCATTAAAGCACCCGGATTGGGTGTTACAGGCATGGCTTGTGGTGTTCCTACAAATGGGGTAATAGATGGATCTCCCATGAGGTGATAGATTTCCCAATAATATTGTTTATTACCGGAAGTAGATGCTTGTACAGCTAAATTACCTACAACTAAAGTTTGACTTTGGGTAGGATACCAAGTTGCAGTATTACTTACTTCATTGGCTTGCGTATGCCAATATCCATCGTAAGCTCCTCTACCTGTACCGGCATAAGTAGGTTGTGCAACAATAGTACTGTTGACACCTACTCCCCACCAATAATCTTCATTCCAAAGCGTATTATTGGATCCACCTATATAACCTATAGCACCGCCATTTGCTTTTCTCAAGGCTGCTTCCCCAAAACATTCACTTTCATAAAAAGTATTGGATTGACAACAATTGCCTATCCACATTCCGTATTTATTTGCGTTTGTAAGCGCATTGACATTTGATGTTGTAAAACTGGGTGATGCCCAACCACTCGAACCACAATGTGCAGTATAATTTGCAAAGCCAACTCCAGAACTGATTTTATTTCTGATTATTGTACTTACAGCATTATTGTCAAGCGGTTGATAATACATGTTTTGCACAACATTGTTTGTTGGGTTAAAATAATATTGTTCACCATACCAAAGTTGCCCATTACCATGCGTCATTTCATAACTTGCATCATCTCCGGCTACCAAAAGAGCTTGATTCAAATAGGAAGGATCGGGCATTGTATACTGTTCATACATCAGCGTTTTGTCAATTTGAGGTTGCAATTGAGCGGTAGTTTGTGCAGAGAAACGGCCATAATAAACTTCAGGGAGATCATCTCCGGTATATTCACAATATCTCAAATCAGTATAATGACTTCCAGAGCTTCCAGACCAAGCAGGAATTTGGGCGACATCTCCCACAAACAAAACAAATCTCATGGGATTAGAACCTGTATAAATGTTTTGTAAATAGCTTTTAATAGCCGTTGTAGTAGTTCCTACCACATCCGTATAACCTACAGTAACCTTAAAACCTTTTTTTACTTTCCATGCAATAAAAGGTGCCAATTGAGCTTGAAACATTCTATCCGTAACGATTACTAAATGTGTAGGTGCTTGAGATATGAGTTCGCGTGTACCATATTTCAATTGGTTAAAAAACAAACCACTGCTAATATCGTAAGCGGTATTGTATTTATCCTTAATTTCTTTTGTTGTAACATGGTCAGCTTCTTCAAAACGTACGGCAATTTCAAGATTATTTAATACTCTTAAAGTATTGGTTGTAGGATTGTACTGTATTGGTGAAATCTCGATGTTTCCCAATCGAGAACTACGCATTTGACCAGCATCAATATATCGAGCAATTTCTGTATTTATAAATGTATTTTGAGCATAAACAGACTCATTTAAAAAATAAGGAACACTTTCCTCACTTTTCGATTGTGAACGCGTTGCCGGTGAAACTTTATATTGAATATTAAAGTCGGAAAGACTAATGATTTGTTCATCATAACTGATGATTTCAAAAGTAACTTTTGCATCTTGTGGAACTTCAATTAGACGTGATAATATTGGAATATTGGGTTTTCCCTCATCGTATATATTATTTAATAGATTTTGACTGAGCAAAACAAAATCTCCTATCGGAGTGTTTTGATCTTTGACTTCCAACATAGACATTCCCATTTGTAAAACAAAACCATCATTGGTCATGTTTTTAGCAATGATTTGATCTGTACCATTTAATGGTATCTGAATTTTGTTTTGGCTAAAACTAATTGTAATTGTAAATAAAGCCAATAGCAAAAGTGTAAATTTTGACATTTGATTCAAGATTATGTTAAGGCGCAAATATAATGTTAATTGAAAATCAAATAAATGATAAAAATCAAATTTTGAGGAGTACTTTTTTATAAAACATCGCTGCATACAAAAAAACAACGCAAAAAAATATGATAAAAATCATGTGGTATAAATATTTTGTTACATTTGTCACCGAAATATTTTAAATATCATCCCTAATGTCCCAATCAACTGTTCTTGTTTCTTCCCCGACTAAGTCTTTAACGATTTTAAAAGATTTGAGTCAATTGGTCAAATTTCGTTTGACGATGATGGTTGTGTTTTCTACAGGTGTTGGATTTTTGATGGCAACTACTAGCAACTTTCAATGGATTTCTTTTTTGATTTTATTGGTCAGCGGATTTTTGATTACCGGTGCAGCCAATGGAATCAATCAAATCATCGAAAGAGATTTGGATAAGTTGATGACACGTACTCAAAACAGACCGATTGCTCAAGGAAGACTGAGTGTTGCTCAAGCATTGGGATTGGTTAGCGTGATGAGTTTTGTAGGCGTTTTTTTATTGGCTACTTATATCAATTCTATCGCTGCTATTATTGGTGGATCGTCATTGTTGTTGTATGCTTTTGTCTATACGCCTTTGAAGCAGAAAAGTAGCTTGTCGGTATGGATTGGAGCTATTGCCGGAGCCGCACCACCTTTAATTGGTTATACCGCTGTTACAGGTACAATTGATGCAACGGCTTGGTTTTTATTTGCCGTTCAATTTGTGTGGCAATTGCCTCATTTTTGGGCATTGGCTTGGGTTCTAAACGACGAATACAACAAAGCCGGTTTTTTCCTCTTACCTTTTAAATCGGGTAGATCTAAAAACAGTGCTGCCATTACCTTTGTTTCTGCATTGGGATTGTTACCGCTTGTTGTGATCTCTTATGGGATGGAATTAACCTCTATAAGCATCAGTATCTTGCTGTTGTTGGCAACTGTAAATTTTGTTTACCAAGCCTATCAACTTTGGCAAACACTCGAACTGAAAGCTGCCCGAAAATTGATGTTTGGGTCTTTCTATTATTTACCTATCGTTCAAATTTTATTCATCATTGCTCATTATCTAAAATAATGTAATTTAATATGTTAGTAGTTTACTCTTTAGTTTTCATTCTTCTATTTCTCGTTTTAACTTTTACTACCGGGAAGTATTTCAACACCACTGGAGATTATAAAATTTTCCACAAAATGAACAAAAACCAAGCGCAATTGGTGTTTATTTTTGGGGTTTTGTTTTTTCTCTTTGTCATTTGGCAAATTGCAAGATGGGGAAAAGGTTTATTACCTGTTGCAGCTTCCGAACATGGAGCTGAGTACGACAAATTGATGAAAATAACCATGATCATCATTTTTGCAGTTTTTGTCTTGACGCATATCGTGTTGTTTTATTTTGTACTCAAATACTACCACAGACGAAATAATAAAGCGGCTTATGTAACCCACAACACCAAACTCGAAATCGTGTGGACGGTTATTCCTACTGTCGTCTTGGCTATTTTGATTTACCAAGGTTTGTACAATTGGAATAGCATCATGAAACCCTTGACTGACAAAGATCAACCGGTGATTGTGGAATTATATGCCAAACAGTTTGATTGGACAGCTCGTTATGCCGGAATCGATAAACAATTGGGAAGAGCCAATTTTCAATTGATCAAAGGAGCCAATTTCTTAGGCTTGGATTCAACCGACGTTTCCAGTCAAGATGATAAGATTGTCAAAGGGGAGTTTCACATTCCCGTAGGCAAACCTGTACAGTTTGTCTTCCGATCTCAAGATGTTATTCACAGTGCATATATGCCCCATTTTAGAGCGCAGATGAACTGTGTGCCCGGATTGAAAACCCAATTCAATTTTGTCCCAACCATTACCACCAATGAAATGCGTCAAAACGTAAAAAATGCCGCATTTGATTACTATTTATTGTGTAATAAAATTTGCGGTACTGCACATTACAATATGCAAATGAAAATTGTAGTGGATACACCTGAGGAATATGAAAAATGGCTGGCTGATCAAAAAACTTTCCAATAAGAAAATACCTTTAACTCATATCTAATATCTCAATACTTTCAAAAAATGAGTCACGAACATCATCAAAGTTTTATTTCTAAATACGTTTTCTCGACCGATCACAAGATGATTGCTAAGCAATTTTTAATCACCGGATTTATCATGGGATTTGTGGCCTTGGTCATGTCGGTTTTGTTCCGATTACAATTGGGTTGGCCCAATGAAAAATTTGACATCTACAATATGTTATTGGGTTCTTGGGCTTCCGATGGGGTCATGGCTCCCGATAAATATTTGTCATTGGTGACCATGCACGGGACCTTAATGGTGTTTTTCCTTTTGACTGCCGGATTGAGCGGAACTTTTAGTAATTTATTGATTCCCTTACAAATCGGGGCAAGAGATATGGCTTCCGGTTTTATCAATATGTTGTCCTACTGGATTTATCTAGGTGCATCGGTTATTATGTTGATTTCTCTAGGTGTAGAAGGTGGCGCGGCTTCTGCCGGTTGGACGATTTATCCACCGTTGAGTGCTTTACCTCAAGCTATTCCCGGTTCGGGATTGGGTATGACGTTGTGGTTGATTGCCATGACTTTGTTTATAGCCTCTTCTTTATTGGGTAGTTTGAATTACATCGTCACCATTATTAACCTTCGCACCAAAGGCATGAGCATGACGCGTTTGCCTTTGACTATTTGGTCGTTTTTGATTACAGCTGTCATAGGTGTTTTATCTTTTCCCGTATTGTTGTCGGCGGCATTGTTGTTGGTTTTTGACCGCAGTTTTGGAACGAGCTTTTATTTGTCGGATATTTATATAGGTGGACAAGCTTTGGAACATTTTGGAGGCAGTCCGGTGTTATTCCAACACTTATTTTGGTTTTTGGGACATCCCGAGGTATATATCGTATTGTTGCCTTCCTTGGGGATTACTTCTGAGATTGTATCTACGATGTCACGCAAACCCATATTTGGTTATAAGGTCATGATTTATTCTATGTTGGCCATTGCAGGTTTGTCTTTTATCGTATGGGGTCACCATATGTTTGTAACCGGAATGAATCCGTTTTTGGGTGCTGTATTTACCTTGACAACCCTATTGATTGCTATCCCATCTGCTATTAAAGTATTCAATTATTTAACGACATTATGGAAAGGAAATATTGTATTTTCTCCTGCCATGTTGTTCAGTATAGGGTTGATTTCTACATTTATTACCGGTGGTGTGACCGGATTGATTTTGGGAGATTCCACTTTGGATATCAACGTTCACGACACTTATTTTGTAGTCGGACATTTTCACATTGTGATGGGTCTTTCGGCTATTTTTGGCATGTTTGCCGGTGTTTACCATTGGTTTCCCAAATTGTTTGGTAGAATGATGAATACCCGTTTGGGATATATTCACTTTTTCATCACTATTATTTCAGCTTATGGTGTGTTTTTCCCCATGCATATTTTAGGATTGGCAGGTGTTCCACGTAGGTATTATACCAATTCGGCTTTTCCCATGTTTGACGTATTTATCGACATGAATACCATGATGAGTATTTTTGCCATATTGGCCTTTATTGCACAGTTGATTTTTATGTACAACTTTATTTACAATGCGGTGAAAGGACCCAAAGCGGTTCAAAACCCGTGGAATAGCAACAGTTTGGAATGGTCAACTCCCGTAGAACACATTCACGGTAATTGGGATGGACCCATTCCCGAAGTACATCGTTGGCCATATGATTACAGTAAGGTAAACGAACAAGGAGATTATGTCAATGGAACCGATTTTATTCCTCAGACCACACCGCTTTATGAAGGTGAAAAAGAGCATAGTTAATACCCAATTCTCATACATCAGTTTATAATCTTTACAATTTAAAGAAATGAATATCACCTTAGATCGCAATCAATCTATTATACATAAATCTCTTTTATGGGTAGGCATCATCAGCATCGTGATGTTTTTTGCCGGACTGACCAGTGCAGTCGTGGTGAGTAAGACCTCAGGAAATTGGGTTTCTTATCAGATTCCGAGTGTGTTTCTCATTAGTACTTTGCTGATAGTAACCAGTAGTTTTACCTATCAAATGGGTTTGAAACTAGCATCTTCACAATCATGGAATGCCGCAAAAAGCTTGTTTGTGGTGACCGGAATTTTGGGCGTATTTTTTATGGTAGCTCAGTTTTATGGATGGAACCAACTCGTAGCGCAAGGCATTTTTGCCACCGGTGTAAAGAGTAATGTATCGGCTTCCTATTTTTATTTAATTGTGTTTTTACACTTGTTGCATTTTGTGGCAGCTATGATCAGTTGGGCTATTGTAACGGTAAAAACGTTTAAAAATCGCTATACCCATGGCGTATCTAAAATCGAAGTAAGTGTTCTATTTTGGCATTTCCTCACCGGATTGTGGGTCTATGTATTCTTCTTTTTACAAAACATGATACAAGGATAATTTTAATTCCATCTCGATAATCCAGAGAATCAGAAAGCAAATCTAATTTCTAATTTCTAATTTCTAATTTATATATGTCTCACGCAACACAAGATAACAGTTCAGATCGTTGGCAAGGTGGTGTACTGCCTTTCAAGATGAATTACGGCAAACTCATGATGTGGTTTTTCCTGATTTCAGATGCTTTGACTTTTACAGCCTTTTTGGTGGCCTACGGTTTTCAAAGATATTATCACGAAGGCGTTTGGCCGAAAGCCGAAAACGTCTTTACCCATTTTCCATTTTTACACGGTGACCATCCACTGTTGTATGTGGCTTTGATGACCTTGGTTTTGATTTTGAGTTCGGTTACTATGGTATTGGCTGTAGAATCGGGGCATAGAAATCACAAAAAAGGGGTTAAAAAATGGTTGTTTTTGACTATCATTGGAGGATTGATTTTCTTGGGTTCTCAAGCTTGGGAATGGTCACATTTTATACATGGCACACATGAAGGAGCTTTAAAATTGGGAAAAGGCACTTATACCATGCCCGATGGCTCGGTGAAAACTACACAGGGTAATATCGCCCAATGGGGAAATGAAGCCAAAACAGAACTCATCATGCCTTTTAAAGCCGATGGTAACCCCGTAAGTGTGAAAGGAGCTGAAGCGCAAAAAATCATTGCCAATGGAACGCCTATTCAAGGAGCCAATTTGAAAGAAAATGAATACGGACCTACCTTGTTTGGCAATTTCTTTTTCTTTATTACCGGATTTCACGGAACCCACGTATTGAGTGGCGTCATCTTGAATCTCATCGTATTCATCATGGTTTCCCGCGGTGTTTTTGAACGCAAAGGCAATTATGAAATGGTGGAAAAAGTGGGATTGTACTGGCATTTTGTAGATTTGGTGTGGGTATTTGTTTTTACCTTCTTCTATCTGATTTAAAATAATGGTTTTATATATTTTTAAAATTTAATTCAAACGATTTCAAGTATGAATGATATGCACAACCCCAACGATTATGCTACAACGCATAGTGAGGAAGCAGGAGTCCAAATTCGCAAAACCATCTGGAAAGTATTCTGGATTTTATTGGGTGTTACTTCGATAGAGGTAGCCTTGGGTATTTTTTATCAAGACTGGGGCATCGATTTTAGTATTGTCAAAACGACCTTTATCGTGTTGACTTTGGTCAAAGCGTATTTTATCGTGGCAGAGTACATGCACTTGAAACACGAAAATTCTTATTTAAAGAAATTAGTGGTGATCCCTTATGCCTTTTTAGCTATATACTTACTCTTGTTGCTGTTGACTGAAGGCGGCTACTCTGAACGCATGATAAACTTTATGTTCTAATGTTTATAAAAAAATTCAGATCTCAATTGATTGTAGGAAGTGTTTTTCTCTTTCCTATCTTGTTTTACGTATTGTTGAGCATTGGCAAACATGGCTACACCCGATTGGCTTATTACGGGCCGAATCAAGCCCAAATGAAGATGGAACAAGCCTATGAATTAGACTCGGGTTCCTTTGTCAATCAAAATGCAGATACGCTTTTTATACAAGACAACCGGCACAAGATAAGTGTTTGGAGTTTGATCAACACCAATGATTATTTGCTTACGCCATCGGTGATAGCCAACTTACAATTTTTACAAGAACGGTTTAAAGACCGAAGTGAGTTGCAGTTTTTTAGTTTGGTTTCCAATGAAGTATCGGATGGAGATATCCAAGCATTTATCCAAAAATTGAATATTGAAACACACAATTGGCAAGTTTTACATGCGGATTCTGTTCGAGTCAATCAGTTTGCTCAAAACCAACTATTCTTGAAATACAAACAACTTCCCGATAGTTTAAACCAAGTAGTTCCTACGGTTCAATTGGTATTGGTAGATCAAAATTTGCGGATTCGCGGGTATTTTGATGGTGCTACTCACAAGGAAGTGAAGGAAGAACTGTTGGATGCTATCGATATGTTGATTCGAGAGCAATTTGTGATTTACAAGGATAAATCCAAAATCAAAAAAGGAATTTAGTCACCGTTGATAACTCCATCTTATGTTTAAAAAATTATTCATTACTTTGCTTTTTATCTTCATTCAAATGGAGGTATGGTCGCAGTGTACCATGTGTAAAGCCACAGTAGAATCTCAAGTTAAAGATGGTACTTTGACAATGGATGGGATCAATAACGGCATTATTTATTTGATGATTGCACCCTATTTACTACTTTTGGGCGTAGGATATATGCTCTATAAGAATTACCGCAAAAGCAAAAACGCAGTAGCAGATCAGGAAGGGTAATTTTTAAAAGCCATCCCAAAGTCAAGAGAATAAAGGATTTTTACCTCAATCTCGATTCATCTACCAAACTGCAGTCTTGCAGTCTTGTAGTCCTGAAGTCTTACAGTCTTATAAGTCTTGTAATCATTACATCACCCATGCAAACCAAAAACTCCCAACTCATTCGCATCTGGTTATTGACCGGAATCTTTCTCGTATTGCTCATGATCATCCTAGGTGGGATTACCCGATTGACCCAGTCGGGATTGTCTATGGTGCATTGGAAACCCTTGCATTTTTTACCACCACTCAATGAGGTGCAGTGGCAAGAAGAATTTGCCGCTTATCAAACGTCCCCCGAATTCCAACATTTCAATGCCCATTTTACGCTCTCTGATTTCAAGAGTATTTACTTTTGGGAATACTTACATCGGCTGATAGGTAGGATTATGGGATTGGTGTTTTTCATTCCATTTGTATATTTTTATGTGACCAAAAAGATAGAAAGCAGGCGTTTATTAGGACAATTGTTGCTCATTTTTGCTTGGGGAGGATTGCAGGGATTTTTGGGCTGGTATATGGTTAAAAGCGGTTTGGTGGACAATCCTCATGTCAGTCATTATCGATTGGCGATTCATTTGATTACGGCTTTTACCATGGTTTCCTATATGTATGGGGTGACATTGGAATTGCAACATCCCAAAGCCACTTCCCAACCCAATAAACTTTCGAAATGGCCTATTTTCCTCTATTTTATAATCTTATTTCAAATCGTATATGGGGCTTTTACAGCAGGATTGAAAGCCGGTTATCTCTACAGCACCTATCCGTTGATGCAAAATGCCTTTTTTCCTTCCGATGCCGTACAAGCCTTCCGTTCAAGTGGTGTGCTGTCTTTCTTTGAAAATCATGCAACGGTACAATTTACCCATCGCTGGTTGGGATTTATCGTATTGGGATTGGTCCTAGGGATGTACATCCAACTCAAAAACAAAGCGACTTCTGCGCATTTCAAACAAGCCTTCCTTACCGTTGTGATCTTGATTACGCTACAGTTTACCCTAGGTGTACTAACCCTTCTGTTACATGTCCCTATCGTTTTGGCAGTTTTACATCAGTTGGTCGCTGCTTTATTGTTGCTGGCTGTGGTACGGGTTTGGTATTGGGGACGTTTGGA
>JAABRF010000050.1 GCA_011391075.1 Flavobacteriia bacterium
AAAATGATTTTGATGAATATACCATTTGGGTCAACAATGTAGTGGTAGATTATTTCAATATTGAAACCATGCGAACCTATGGGTATATATCCACTCTGAGTTATGCCATGACCGATCGATTTACTGTATTTGCCGAACATCAAGGGATGTTTAGACCCGAAGACAAGGAGTTTAAATTGGGAGGCGGCATGGCGTATTTGGTAAGTCCCGATTTGCAAGTCGGACTCAATTTACATTGGGATATGAAAACCGATCATTTAAATCTTTATGGAGGTGTGGGTGCTTCTTGGCGTTACGACAAACACAAAGAAAAAATTAAATACAAAAAAGTTGACAATAAAGAAGGAAGCGGAAAAGTCCAAAATAAAAAAGAAGGAGGATTTTTAAAAAACATCTTTAAAAAGAAAACCAAACGACGATAACATAAAGTTTAACAGTTTATATAATAATCAATCCCTATAGCTATCGGGACCAATAACCAAATTCCAAATTCCAAATTCCAAATTCCAAATTTCTAATTTCTAATTTCTAATTTCCAAATGCAACTCTTCTACCATCCCGATCTCACCTCCGAATTAGAATCCTGTACTTTTGACGCCATCGAAAGTCAACACATTGTACGTGTATTGCGTAAAAAAGAAGGGGATATTTTATGGATAACCAATGGTAAAGGGTTTTTGTTTCAATCTGAAATTACTTCAGCGCATGATAAGAGATGTAAAATCAAAGTAGTTTCAGTTACATCGGAACCATCTCAACGCAATTACTATCTGCAATTGGTCATAGCACCTACCAAAAACATGGATCGATTGGAATGGTTTGCCGAAAAAGCCACTGAGATAGGAGTAGATGAAATCGTTCCCATCATCTGCGAACATTCAGAACGTAAAGTATTGAAAACAGATCGATTGGAAAAAGTAGTCATTGCAGCCATGAAACAATCGGCGCAATGTATATTGCCATTAGTGAGAGATGCCGTAAGTTTTACCGAATGGGTCAACCGCGATTTTGAAGGTCAGAGATTCATTGCCCATTGCGAGGAGACAGAAAGACATGCATTTAAAAGTTTGCTCCAACCACACCAAAAGGTTCAAGTATTCATCGGTCCCGAAGGCGATTTTTCAATCAAGGAAATTGCCTTAGCTTTACAAAAAGGCATCAAACCGGTCACGTTTGGTATAAATCGGTTGAGAACGGAAACTGCTGGAGTAGTTGCGGTACATACAGTGGCGTTGGTGAATGAGATTTGAAACCGCATTAAGATTTGGTTACTCATTTTTATTACATTTGCTTAAAATTAAATTTAAAATGACTTCAATAACCTTTGATAAAGAATAAAAAAATTTGAATTATGGGATACATGGGATTTGGAATGAATAAAGAAGTTTACTCACGTAAACCTAAACCTTTTTTTAAAGAATTTTCGAAAATTACCGCAAAAGACAGCACGCATTATACTGATAAACCTCGGAAAATATCAAAACTCAATCAGGTAGAATTAGATAAAATCAAACAACAGGTTTTAAAAGACAACCGAAAGAGATTAATACAAAGTTTTTTTTGGGCTATCATAGCCATATTATTTGTGGTTTTATTGTTTAATGTGGTCATTAATAAATATTTTTAACATGACATTTAAACTTTTTACAAGTTCAATTTTAATATTACTTTTTCAGTTTTCTCTAAAGGCACAAGACATAGCCACTTTAGAATATGGTGGAGGCGGAGATTGGTATGCCAATCCTACGGCTTTGCCCAATTTAATTAAATTTTGCAATGAAAATATTAATACCAAAATCAATGCAAAGCCCCAGCATGTCAAAGCTAACTCGATAGATGTGTTCAATTATCCGTTGTTGTTTGTCACCGGACACGGCAATATGTTTCTCGACGATGAAAGTGTTGAAAATTTGAGAAATTACATGACTTCCGGCGGTTTTATTCACATTTCCGACAACTATGGCATTGACACTTATATGCGCAGAGAATTTAAAAAGATATTTCCCGAATTGGAATTTCAAGAAGTTCCTTATGATCATCCCATTTACCATCAAACATTTGATTTCTCGGCAGGAATCCCCAAAATTCACATTCACGATGGTAAACCAGCCAAAGGATACGGACTTTTTTACGAAGGTCAATTGGTCTGTTTTTATGATTATGAAAGCGATTTGAGCGATGGTTGGGAATCACCCGAAGTCCACAACAATCCCCCCGAAATAAGATTAAAAGCTTTGAGAATGGGTGCTAATATTGTGCAGTATGCTTTTACGAAGTGATTTTTTTGAGGCTTATTTATAAGTTTTGCGCTATCAAATTTATCAATCTCAATTATTCTAACTCGCTACTTCCAAGCATATTAATTTGTTCAAGTTTGCTATTCACATTTTTTAAACTATATTTGTTTAACTAACCAAACCAATAAGGATCATTTTTCGGTCATATATCACTTGCTACAATATATTAAGCAAGTAGATGTTTACATTGTGGTTAGTGTAAGTATTTTTTAACATGAAACTTTAACCTTGAAAAACCTCTATCTTTGGTATAAAACCGTCCGTACTTACGTCCATATCGGATTGACTTTTTATTTTAAAAAAGTTCAAGTCTTTGGACATGAGAATATTCCTAAAGGCGTTCCTATTTTGTTTGTTGCCAATCATCGCAATGGTTTGATTGACCCCATATTAATTGCAACAGCACCACCTCAAGTGTTGCATTTCCTAACGAGAGCAAGTGCCTTTAAAAATCCCATAGCCGATTTTTTGTTGAGAAGTATCAACATGTTACCCGTCTATAGAATCAGAGACGGAAAAGATTCTATTGCCAAAAATCAGGAAATTTTTGAAGCTTGTTATGACATTTTTGCCAAGTGTGAATCTGTTTTAATTTTTCCTGAAGGCAATCACGGATATCCGAGAAGAGTACGTAATTTAAGCAAAGGATTTACCCGCATTGCCTATGGATATTTAGACAGAAACCCCGATAAGGAGTTGTATATTGTACCCATTGGATTGAACTACGCCAATATTTTGCGACCCTTTAGAGATGCTACTTTGTATTATGGAACGCCATTTTTGGCAAATACCTATTACAATCCAAAGGATGATAACCAAGCCATAGAAACACTCAAAAACAAAGTGTATGAAGATTTAAAAGAATTGACGACACATATTGAAAATTTGGACCAACACGATACCATTGAAAAAATTTTAAAACAAGAAGGCTATAATTTTTTAAATCCTAAGATGACCAACAAACGTATTGCCGTTATAGAAAGTATGGAAAATTTAGATACATATTCCATTCAAGCTGTTAAGGTCAAATCCAAGTCCCTTTTGCAAAAATTTATATCAATTCTTTTTATTGTAAATTCATTGGTACCTATCTTAATATGGTTGAATATTAAAACCAAAGTCAAAGACATCGTCATGCTTTCTACAGCCCGTTTTGGCACCAGTGTAGGACTCATTCCATTTTTCTACGCTGTTCAAGCCGGTGTGGTCGCTTATTTTTTGGGTGGATGGATTGGATTGATTTATTTAGGGTTGAGTTTTGGATTGGCATATTTGAGAAAATTTGTGAATTAAAAAGGGATTCATCAATTGGGCAGTTCCAAAACTCGAGCCATCTTTGCGAATACCCTAGCGAGCTTTGCGGTTAATTGATCTATATCTTCACGATAAGTTAAAGTATCGAATATACTAACTTTCATTTTTCAAGTTGTATAAAAGTTTATAATTACCCATTTCAAAAGATTAAATTCCTTATCTTTGTAAGACTAAAAATCAGTATAAAATGACACGTACCGCAGAAAACATATTGAAAGAAGCCATCTTGTTGGAGATAAGAGGCAAAGCATTTTATAAAAATGTTTCCGAGAAATCGGATAGTCCGGCAGCCAAAAAAATATTTGAAATGATGGCGAATGAAGAAGATGAACACATCAAATTTTTATCTACTCAATTTTCAAATTATACTAAAACACATGCTTTTATCAAACCCGATATGCCGCATGAAGATCCGGAAGAAACGGTTGTGTTGAAAGTTTTAACCGAACAATTGAAAAAAGAAATCAATGCGGCCAGTTTTGAAGCTGCCGCTATTTCATCGGCTATGGATTTTGAAACACGTGCTGTCAAATTGTACTCGGATAGAGCTCAAGAAGCTACTGATCCCAACGAAAAAGAATTGTATCGCATCCTAGCAGAATGGGAAGGATCGCACCAGTACATGTTGCACGAACTCAACGAAAGTTTGAAAGAAGAAATTTGGAATGATAATAATTTTTGGCCTTTCTAGGAATTAATTTCCAACTTCACTACATAACCCTCGTGATTTCTAATATTAAAGACTGTCCCATCTTCAAAAATAAGATACTGACCTTTGATACCCATGAGTTTTCCGGAAAACTGTTTGGTTTTTTCCAAAGTCAAACTATTGATTTTAGTTGGATATTGTAGGACAGGAAAATGAAGGTGTGTTTCAGTATTGTAGTCAATGATGTAGTCTTGAGCTTCTGCCGGAATGTATTTTTTCAATTGGTCACGCCAAGCAGATAGATTTTCATCTTTGATCTGATTGGTGAGCATGTGTCGCCAATTGGTTTTATCGTCCACGTGATTTTTAAGTGCCACTTCGGTAATTCCTGCTAGGTATCGATTGGGAACTTCTACAATTTCCAAAGCTTCGTGAGCGCCTTGGTCAATCCATCTGGTAGGCACCTGAGTTTTTCGAGTAACGCCTACTTTAATGCTACTCGAATTGGCCAAATACACAATATGCGGTTGGAGTTGCACTTGTTTTTCAAATTCCAAATCCCTTTCAGCAATACCCAAATGCGCTTTACTGAGCTCGGGTTTCATAATCCAATCGGCAGTGGAAGGTTGTTCAAAAAAACACTTTTTACAATGACCTTGACGAAAAATAGGTAAGTCTTTTCCACATGCCAAACATTGGTATTTTTCAAATTGAATCTCTAAAGTTTTTCCTAATAGTTGATTCATATGCACCACATCGCCATCCATTTCCAGATAGTACTGAATAGGTTCGCCGATTTCGGTCAACATTTTTTCTAAAACGCCTGTAAAATGCATGTAGGTTTGTTTTAATAATTAGAGACAATTCACTTCAATTTTATATTTTAAATTTAAAACGGCATCAGCTCAAAAAACCAATGCCGTTTATTTTAATTTATAAACTTAAAATCAAAGGACTACTCATTATCCTCTTTGATTTCAGCTGCTCGTTTTTTCATCAATTCTTCTTGCACATTTGGAGGTGCCATTTGGAAATTGTCAAAACTGGTTTTAAACGAACCTCTACCTTGGGTCATAGAACGCAATGTAGTAGAATATTTATACATTTCTGCTAATGGCACTTTGGCTGTAATCTTTTGATATTTACCCAAACCTTCCATACCCATCACAACGGCACGTCTTCCTTGTAAATCAGTCATGACGCTACCCATCATTTCTTCGGGCATAGTCACTTCGAGGTTTTGAATGGGTTCCATCAATTTGGGACTGGCATTGAGGAATGCATCTTTGAAAGCATGTGCCCCTGCCAATCGGAAAGACAAGTCATTGGAATCTACCGGGTGCATTTTCCCATCAAACAACATCACTCTTACGTCGCGGGCATACGATCCGGTTAACGGACCTTCTTCCATCACTTCCATCACTCCTTTCAATACTGAAGGTAAATAACGGGCATCAATGGCTCCACCAACGATACAATTGTAGAAGACCAATTTGCCTCCCCAATCCAAATCAATAGTATCTACACCTCTGATGTTGAATCCTTGTGGATCACCCATACCTTCTACAAAAGGTTCAATCTTGATATGTACTTCACCAAATTGACCGGCTCCACCAGATTGTTTTTTATGACGGTAACTGGTCGTAGCAGAACGTTGGATGGTTTCTCTATAAGCCACTCTTGGTTGGCGATAATCCGCTTCTACTTTGTAGATGTTTTTCAACTGCCAATCGATCATTTGTAAATGTAAATCACCTTGACAACCCAAAATGTGTTGTTTCAATTCGGGAGAATACTCAATTGTACAAGTAGGATCTTGACTGTGAATTTTACGCAAAGCTTCGTGAAGTTTTTCCTCATCTTTGGCATCTACAGCATGAACAGATTTTTGAATACGGGCAACAGGATACTGAATAGGTTTTACAGTCAATGGGGTACCATCGGTATAAAGCGTATCATTTGTTTCGGTATATTTCAATTTCAAAGTAGCTCCAATATCGCCTGCACTGAGTTTTTCAACTTGTTCGCGGTTTTTACCGTCCATGATGTACAGTTGGTTCAAAGTTTCCACTTCTTCGTTGCGTGAATTGACCAATTTAGTACCTTGTTTCAATTCGCCTGCTTTGACTTTGAAGAAAGTAATTTTACCTAAATTAGGGTCATTGAAAGTCTTGAAAACAAATAAGGTGGCAGGATGTTCCGTTCTTTTGATGGTTTTTCCTTCTACACTTTGTTCTTCATTCAATTCAATAGCGGCAGGGGCAACATTATCAATAAAGCCCATCAAACGGCCACTTCCCATGTCTTTTAAAGCAGATATACAGAATACAGGGAATAATTCGTGATTCAACATTCCTTTTTTGATGCCTTCGCGCAATTCATCTTCATTTAATGTTCCTTTTTCAAAGAATAATTCCATGAGTTGCTCATCATTTTCAGCAGCTTTTTCAACCAATTCATTGTGTAATTGATCTGCAATTTCCATTTGGTCGGCAGGGATTTCCAATTTTTCAGGTTTGCCACCATTAGGTCCAAACTTGTACATCTTCATTTTCAACACGTCAATGATGCATTGTGCTCCACCTATAACCAATGGATATTGAATTTTGATGGCATTTTTACCGGCCAATTCTACAATACTATTGAAACTGTTGTCGAAATTGGCTTTTTCATGGTCAATTTGATTGACTACAAAAAGGGTAGGTTTTGAAAAATTATCAATGTAATTCCAGATAATTTCAGTTCCTACTTCAGCCCCATGTTGAGCATTGATTATTACAGCAATAGTATCGGCAACGCGCATGGTAGAAGCAATTTCTCCTACAAAGTCGTCCAAACCGGGAGTATCAATGATGTTGATTTTGTAATTTCTCCACTCAGTGTGAAGTGGTGTAGCAAAAATAGAAGTTTGTCTTTCTTTTTCTAGCTCGTGAAAGTCGGATACGGTATTTTTTTCGTCCACACTTCCACGGCGATTCAGAAGTCCGGCTTCAAAGAGCATCGTTTCGGCAAGGGTAGTTTTACCACTGTGGTGTGCCCCTACGAAAGCGACAGTTTTAATGTGTTTGTCGTCGTATAATTTCATAAGATTGTGTTTTAAATAATTGATTCATTTTCCAATAAAATGAAGTGTCAATCCTCATAATTTTTTGGAAAGCATAAAGGTAAAAATAAAAAAAGAGATAGAATATGATAATTGTTAGTTTTTTTGATTACGTAAGCTAAATATCTAAACATCTTAACTTTAACCTGATTATTATGTTTAGTTATAGTATTTTAAAATTGGAATTACAGGCTAAAGTTTTTACTTATCAAATTTTTATTCTAATTTGGTAACTTTAAAAAGTCACGACTCCAAAAAGAAAATTTAAATAGGGAAGTGACCAACTATACATTTGACAAAACCAAAAATCAATCTTAACTTTATACTAATTTCAATGAAAAAACAAGTTATATTTTCTTTTTTACTGCTGAGCATCAGTTGTTTTTCGTTTACTCACAACAATAATGTCACGAAATTTCAAGTATCTCACACAATCGACTTGAAAATCACCATTAAAAACTATACAGAGAAAACGGTATTGCTTGCCTATTTATACGGTGGGAAAACGTATGTCAAAGATACGCTAACTTTGAAAAATGGATTTTTTTCTTATTCAAGTGATGAACCTATCAAAGGAGGTATTTATAAAATTGTATTGGAACCAAATAAAACCTTTTTTGACTTTATTATTGACAAAAACAATCATCATTTTGAAATGCATACCGATGCCAATGATTTGTCCAACCAAATGGTTGTGATTGGTTCAGAGGACAACAAACAGTTCTATGACTACATCCGTTTTTTAAGTTTGAAAAAGAGAGAGAGTGACATTATAAACGACCAAATCAAGAAAAATTTAAAGTCAAATGATGATTTGGAAAAACTGGATCGAGAAGTCATTGCCTATCAGGATCAAATCATTAAAAATCATCCCCTTTCGCTTACAACACTTCTAATAAAAGGAAATAGAGAAATAGAAGTTCCCGATTTTAAATCCATTTCCAGCGAAAGTGAAAGAGAACAAGCTAGTTATCAATACTACAAAAAGAACTTTTTTAATTTAGTTGATTTTTCAGACGATCGATTGGTAAGGACGGATTTTTTTAAGCCTAAAATAGATTATTACATTGATAAACTTACCTATCAAGAACCAGATTCTATTAAAGCATCGGTTGATTTTATTCTCAATAAAGCTAAAATCAACCATGAAACCTATAAATTCTTAGTCATCGAATTTTTAAATAAATATGCCTCCAGTAAAATGATTTGTATGGATGCCGTTTATGTTCATATTGGTGAAAAGTATTACTGTAATCCGGTTGGAGTTAAAAAGCCGGATTGGATTGAAGCCGAACAACTCAAAAAAATCTGCGACAATGTCAACCTTTTAAAACCAAACTTATGTGGTGTGAAAGCACCTGATGTCCAAGTCAATTTGTTGCCTAGTTCAAATCCATCAAAGATCAACATCAGTAGTATCAAAGCAAAATATAAAGTCTTGTTTTTTTGGGATTTATCTCAATCAAAATATCACGAAATTTTCACAAAATTCGACGAAATCTATCCTGATTTGAAAAGTAAAGGTGTTGAAATCATTGCCATTTCTGTAGGAAATGAGGAGGAAAGCGAAATAGAGAATTATTTATTGAAATATAAAGCAAAATGGATCAATGCCGTAGAAATTGAAAATTCGGCAAGTCAAAAATATAATATTACCGCTTATCCTTCCATTTTCCTTCTGGATGAACAAAATACAATCCTCTACAAACGCCTTTCATACAATCAAATTGAAGGTGTTATCTCAGAATTGACAAAATAGTTCATTTGGTTTGTCAATGCAGCAAATCCACGAGTCCTGCTCTTTTTAATAAGGCTTTGTTATCGGGTTCTTTGCCTCTGAAACGTTTGTATAATTCCATAGGTTTGTCAGTACCACCTTGTGATAAGATAAAATGTTGCAGTTTATCGGCTGTTTCTTTATTGAAGATTCCGGCTTCTTGAAAGTAAGCAAAGGCATCGGCGTCCAATACTTCAGCCCATTTGTAACTGTAATATCCTGAAGAATAACCTCCTTGGAAAATGTGTGAAAAAGCTGTACAAGTTATGTTTTCTGGTACATCGGGATACATACGGGTACTGGCAATGGCTTGTTTTTCAAATTCTTTTAAAGAAAGATTCCATTCCGGAACCTGCGCGTGAAATGCCATATCCATCAACCCAAAACTCAATTGTCTCACGGTAGCCAAACCTTCCATAAAATTGGAAGATTCTTTGATTTTTTCTACCAATTCCATGGGGATTAGAACTCCGGTTTCATAATGGGTTGCAAATAATTCCAAAGCTTCTTTTTCATAAGCCCAATTCTCCATCAATTGACTGGGTAATTCTACAAAGTCCCAATAGACATTGGTTCCCGACAAACTCGGATAAGTGGTATTGGCCAACATGCCGTGTAATGCATGTCCGAATTCGTGAAACAAAGTCGTAACTTCTTGAAAAGTCAACAAGGATGGCTTGGTAGAAGTGGGTTTGGTAAAGTTACACACAATCGAAATATGAGGCCTCGAATTGATGCCTTTTTCTATCCACTGATTCTTAAACGAAGTCATCCAAGCACCATTGCGTTTGCCTTTTCTTGGGAAGAAATCGGTGTATAAAACTGCAACCAATTTTCCATCTGCATCTTTTACAATAAAGGTTTCCACTTCGGGATGATACACTTCAATAGTTTCTGTTTTTTCAAAGTGCAATCCAAAAAGTTTTTGGGAAATTTGAAAAATGCCATGTAAAACATGTTCCAATTTGAAATAAGGTTTCAAAAGCTCATCGTCCAAATTGAAACGTTGTTTGCGTAATTTTTCACTATAAAACGAGGCATCCCAAGCTTCCAAATGATCTAAACCTTGAGTTTGTGCAAATTTTTCTAAGGTTTCAAATTCTCTTTGTGCAAAAGGTTTGGATTTTACCAACAAATCTTGAAGAAAATCAATAACTTTTTTAGGATGTTCTGCCATACGTTCCTCTAGAACAAAATGGGCATGCGTAGGATATCCCAAAAGTTGGGCTCTTTCATGTCTCAAAGCTACAATTTCCTTGACTGTATTTTCATTGTTTT
This sequence comes from Flavobacteriia bacterium, assembly GCA_011391075.1. Taxonomy (GTDB): domain Bacteria; phylum Bacteroidota; class Bacteroidia; order Flavobacteriales; family Flavobacteriaceae. The sequence goes on from JAABRF010000050.1 coordinate 10,419, forward strand.
GAGCATTGTCTTGAAAACCTCTTTTTCCGTAAGCTTTAGCCATTTGCTCTCTGATCTCTCTGTGCTCACTGTACTTCATTATGGCTTGATAACTGGGAAAATCCAACGTAAAAATCCATCCGTCTTTTCCTTTAGACTTTGCTGTTTGTGAGGCTTCTTCTATACTACCGTCGGGAAGACCTGCTAAGTCTTCAACTTGGGTCAAATGCAATTCAAAATGATGAGTTTCAGCTAAAACATTTTCTCCAAATTTCAATTTAAGTGAAGCCAATGACTTATCAATGGCTCTTAGTTTATTTTGATCTACTTCGTTTAATAAAGCCCCATTTCGACTGAAACTTTTGAATTTTTTTTCCAGTAAGGTTTGTTGTTCAACGGTTAGAAGTAATGAGTTGCGTTTTTCCCACACTTGTAGTATGCGTTCAAATAAAACTTTGTTCATCCTGATGTCATTAGTGAAATCGGATAGGAGTGGAGAGATTTCCTGCGCTATTTTTTGAATTTCGTCATTGGTTTCAGCGCTATTCAGATTGAAGAAAATACTGCTGATGATGTCCAATTTTGCTCCGACAAATTCAAGCGCTTCCAATGTGTTTTCAAAAGTAGGTTCTTCTGTTTGGGTAGTTATAAGGTCAATTTCTGCTTTTGCCATTTGAATAGCTTCTTCAATAGCCGGTTTGAAATGCTCGTTTTGAATACTCAAAAATGGAGCTGTTTGATATGGTGTCTTAAACTCTTGTAAAAGCGGATTATTCATGGCGCTGAATGTTTTCTTGATAATTAAATTCGTTGAGATTTAGCTTTAAAATAGGTGCTTGAGTAACTTTTTCAAATAAAACAAGTATCAAATACTTGAGCAAAATGTTTTAAAATACAGTTTTTGACTTCAGTTTCATCCACATTTTTTTCCAATTCTTTTGCCATCGAAGTAACACCTTTGTCTTTAATACCACAAGGAATAATTCCTTCAAAATAGCTCAAATCGGTATTGACATTGAGTGCAAAGCCATGCATGGTAACCCATCGCGAAGTGTGAACACCCATGGCACAAATCTTTCGGGCTTGGGTGGTATGAATATCCAGCCATACACCGGTTTCTCCTTCACTTCTGTGTCCTGTGATGCCATATTCAGCTAAGGTGCGAATGATGACTTCTTCCAAATTTCGCATATAAAGATGTATATCGGCCGAAAAATGATCTAAGTCTAGAATGGGATAACCCACGATTTGTCCCGGTCCGTGATAAGTACTGTCTCCACCGCGATTGGTTTGAAAAAACTCAATATGCCTGCTTTCTAAAGCAGCTTGATCATATAAAATATTGGAAATATTTCCATTTTTACCCATCGTGTACACGTGTGGATGGGTGACAAAAAAGAAAAAATTCGGAGTAGCTTGTGGCTGCTCCGAATTTCTGTTTGCCAATTTTGTATTTTTAATCAACTCAAAGTGTTCTAACTGGATGTTCAAGGTTTTTTCATAACCCAATATCCCTAAATCTTTGAGCGAAATAGATGTGTTCATTTTAAAATTTTACGACAAAATCCAAAAGTTTGGGATCATTCAACATTTTATCCATTTCAATTTCATAGGTAAGTGTTTTACCATCTTCAGAAATAACGGCATCTGTTAAAGTAGTTGATTTGATTTTTTTAGGGAAATTGTATTTGATTTTATAAGTGCTACCTCCCATAAACATAGCCGATGATTCCATTGATTCGTCAAATGCAGCTTGTTGTGCATCAGTCAATTTCAACATCTCCACTTTTCTCTCAAATTTCTTTTTACCATATACATAAGTAACTTTATGATTGGTTGGATCAGCTTCTTCTACTTTGTTTTCCTGTAGTTTTTGAGCCATTTTCACTTTTTCTTGGATGTTGTCCAATTCGGAACTGTTTTTAAAATCCAACATGAAATCCATGGTCCAAGTGGAAGCTTCCGTATCCATTTTCATGTGCATTTTCATGTCTTTTAAAGCATCGTAAACTTCCTTTTCACTAGCACTTAAATCCCCAATAGACTCACTGTTGGCTTCCAACAAATCTTTCATATACACAATCGTGTCCATTTTTTCAGGCATCTCAGTACTCGTTGAATCCTGCATAGCACCCACCATGCTCATCATACCTCCCAAATCCATTTGTAAATCATATTTACCACTACCGTTTTTCTCAAAGGTTATCTCTTCTGTAAAGGTGCAAGAAGTCAAAGTGAAAAAGGTTGCCAGTACGGTTAAAAGTTTGAAAATTTTCATTGATTGTAGTTTAATTTATTAGTAATGTAATTGGACAAATATAAAAAAAAATGAGGAATTCGATTATTTTTTATTTAAAATTATTAAAGCAGCTATGACACCCGGAACCCATCCACAAAGGGTCAGTAAAAAGACTATTAAAACCGATCCGCAGCCTTTGTCGACAACAGCTAGAGGTGGAAAGAAAATGGATAGTAAAACTCTGATTAAACTCATTTTTTTATTTTGACCACTATGGGACGATTTTTAGAGACATGTGTTACAATTGTTCAAAGATTTTAAAAAAATATGTAGCTTTGCGCTATGTCTATTTCAGTATCCAATCTTTCCAAATCATACGCCACTCAAAAAGCAGTGGACGGAATTTCTTTTTCCGTAAACAAAGGTGAAATCGTTGGTTTTTTAGGTCCCAATGGAGCCGGAAAATCTACCGTGATGAAAATTCTCACCCAATACATCAAAGAATTTGAAGGCGATGCTTTTATCGAGGATTTATCGGTGAGAGAACATCCACTACAAACGCAAAAGCGTTTGGGTTACTTACCCGAACACAATCCACTCTACCAAGATATGTACGTCAGAGAATACTTGGAGTTTCACGCTGAGCTCTATCAAGTTTCTAAAAGTCATATAGCCGAGATCATTGAAGAAGTAGGATTGGGAAGTCATGCACATAAAAAGATTCAGGAATTGTCAAAAGGATACAGACAAAGAGTTGGATTGGCTGCTGCCTTGATGCACCAACCCGATGTTTTGATTTTGGACGAACCTACCACCGGATTAGATCCCAATCAATTGATGGAAATTAGAGCTTTGATTAAAAAGGCAGGTCAAAATAAAACAGTTTTGTTTTCAACCCATATTCTTCAAGAAGTAGAAGCCGTTTGCGATCGCGTCATCATTTTACACAAAGGTAAAATCGTAGCCGATCAAACTTTGGCTCAAATGCAACAAGAAACCGAACAAATAATCGAAGTAGAGTTTGACGTCAAAATTGAACAACAATTTTTAGAGCAAATTTCTGGAATTACTTCTGTTAAGAATGTATTTGATACAACTTGGGTAATGCATTTCTCAGGGCAACAAGATAGGCGATCTGAGGTTTTTGATTTTGCACAAAGTCAAGGTTTGAAAATTTTAAACCTCACCAAGAAGAATAAGTCTTTGGAACATTTGTTTAAAGAATTAACCAAGGACTAGTCAAATATTCTTATTCATACTTTAATCTACCGGTATAATGTTCCACAACTTCAACTACCGTTGGATGATGGTAAGAAATCAAATCGCCCATTGCATAAATATTTCCAGTCAATCTTTGAATAGGCTTAACTTTCAAGGTGTTTTCACCGCGATGGAAAAAATCTACTTCCTGTGCCTGTAAATCAGTACCGTCAAATTTACCCAAACCACTGTAGTATCCTAAAAACAAATTTTGAGTTTGTCCAACAATCTTGATATTGGAAAATCCATTGGAAACAACTTCTATGTGTTCATTGTCAATATGTAAATCAAAATTTCCATAATTTAAGTAAGAATTTTGGTAATCTTCCGATAAAAGACTGATGCTGGGATAAGTCAAAACCGCATCGGAATAAATGGTAAATTCTCCCGAATTTCTTATAGATGTAAGCATTGGCGCTGTAATATAAACCAGGATTGGATCGTAATTTTCACTCAAAAGACAACTTCCATCTGCTTTGATTTCAAGGGTATTATTGGTTACTTTAAAATAGATATTATCCATTTTGTGTTCGCCAGCCTTTACAATTACCTTTTGAACATCACCTTCAGTAATATGGACTTCTACACCATTCATGACAATGAGTTTATTGAAAGGTTCGACTTCAAATTCGTGTGTAATGATTCGACCGGGATTTTCTATACAATCTTCTTTACATCCCTGTAGCAATAAAAAAAACAAAAATAAAGTGTAAATATTTCTCATTAGAATAGTTTGTAATGAAAATCCAAAGTAGTAAAATCTGCTTTGAAATTGTGAATTTTTAATCCCAAACCTACCGAAAATGGATGGTCGGCAAAGTGATATTTTACGCTTAACCTTTCATAAAAAGTTCGATTGAGATGGAGCGGATCATAAAGATAATACCCAATTTGGGTTTCCAATGACAATTTTTCAAAATAATGCTCAAATCCGACCATAACACCGATTTGTTTATAATCTACAATTTCATCCACCTGATTGTAACCGGCTACATATTGAAAAGTAGCATATTCTTTTGCCGCCATAGAAGCAAAAAAATCAATTCCGGCCTGCAAATGTGAATAATTGGAAATGGGTTTGCTAAGCAATGTACTATATGTATATACCGGTTTGGTTCCCAATCCAGGATAAACCTCATGTATACCAAATCCCAATTTCATACTCAGAGAAAGGGGTTTTATTGGATTGACTATTTCGTAATTTGTTTTGTTTGGGTATATTATTTTTTGAGTTGAAGGATTAAAATTTAATCCCACATTGAGAAAAACACTATTGATGCCGTTGTTTGGACTTTTAAAACTGGCATTGGAGAAATGAATAAAAGTTATGCCGGTTTGAATACCTACTCCTTGGTATATTCGGGGATATCGGTAGTTGAGTTTGAGATATTGATTGTACACGAAACCGCTACTCATAGCATTGTTCTGATTGTTGGTTTCAAAATCAAATGGACTGTCAGTATAAGACATACCAAAACCGAGTTCGGCAGTAAGTTGGTTGCGATTGTTGCGATTGAAAAAATAGTAATTGGTAAAATAACTCAATCCGGTGACATTCCCCAAAGTTTCATTTCTAAACCTTTCATGCGAAAGTGTTACTCCGACATCCGGATAATTAAACCGTTTTTTCCAAACGGTAGTAGTATCTGAAGTTTTGGTCCAACTCAATTGAAACAAATAGGGATGTTCCGTTACCAAATGCCCCATACTCTCCCGATGTTTGATGGCACTTCCATACCCCATGTTCAATTGCCAATAAGCCGGTGTTTCCTGTGCAAACACAGTAAAAGAAACCCATCCCATAAAAATCAAAAAAGAATATCTCAACATACTATATTTTCAATATATATTGTAAAGACAAGGCGTGCCTAGTCTCTACTTAATTTCAAATCCCCAACCTCTATCTTCTAATTCGCGCAACAACTCCTGATTGATCTCAATCTTAAACTTTCGGCTGGGCATGTGCAATTTGATTTGATCTTGTACTTGATACACGATAAAATGCAACTCTTTTTGGCCCTTGTGTTTTTTGATTAATTCCGAAAAATAATCCATTGTCATTTTATTCAAGCTATCAATATTCAAGTGTATGGTCAAGCGCTTGGACAAATTTCCCATGATGTCTTGCAACATTTGAAATCCGGTGAAATTGGTCATAAATTCGCCTTCTTTCCAACTAGGTTTCATGGTAAAACGCACATATAAGAATGCATTGTTGATGAAAAAATGCCGATATTTCAAATAGTCTTCACCAAAAATCCGAAATTCATGTGATTCGACATAATCCTCCAAAACAAACGAAGCCCAACCTTTCCCATTTTTGGCTATTTTATGTTGCACGGATGTCAATATACCTCCGATGCTCATGTCGCGATTCAACAGATTTTCTGTAGGTTCTTTTAAAATACTCAAATCGGCATTGCAAAAATACTTCATCTCATATTTGTAATCATCTAATGGATGCCCTGAAATATAAATGCCGACGACTTCCTTTTCCTTGGACAGTTTTTCCATGATACCCCATTCTTCCGCTATCGGAATTTCAGGTTCGGGTAAGGTGGTTTGAATGGATTCGCCTCCAAATAAGGACATTTGGGAAGAACTCTCACTTTCTTGAAAGCGGTTTCCGTATTTGATGGCGCGGTCAATAAAGGTTTGGGCCTTATCATCCAAAGCAAAATATTGGGCACGATGGGTAAGCGGAAATGAATCAAATCCACCGGCATAAGCCAATCCTTCAAAAACCCGTTTGTTGACTGAACGCAAATCTACGCGTTTGGCAAAATCAAAAACATTAGTAAAAAAGCCGTTTTTCTTGCGCTCGGCTACGATGTTTTCTACTGCACCTTGACCGACTCCTTTGATACCGCCCATACCGAAACGGATGGCTCCGCTTTTATTGACGGCAAACTTATACCAACTCTCATTCACATCGGGACCCAATACGGGAATGCCTGCATGTCGGCATTCATCCATATAAAAGGACAATTTTTTGATGTCACTCATGTTGTGCGTCAGGGTAGCAGCCATGAATTCGGCCGGATAATGGGCTTTCAAATAGGCTGTTTGAAACGAAATGTAGGCGTAACAGGTCGCGTGCGATTTGTTGAAGGCATAGGAAGCAAACTTCTCCCAATCCTTCCAT
>JAABRF010000051.1 GCA_011391075.1 Flavobacteriia bacterium
TCAAGTCTTTATGGTGTTGCAAATAGGCCAATGCTTCTGCTTCGTAATCGGGAGCGATGATGACTTCGACAAATTTGCGTTTGGATTTGTCTTCATTGGTGAGTTCAAAAAAAGTTGCCGTATCCAAGGTCAGTTTTTGATTGAAAGCAATGATGGAACCGAAGGCTGAAATGGGATCTGCTTGCCAGGCGGTTTCCAATACTTGGCGTTGGTTTGAACCTTGAGATAAACCACATGGATTGGAATGTTTGATAATCGCACAAGCCGAATCGGTCAGTTCTTTTATTGAATTGACAGCTCCGGAGATATCGAGAATATTGTTGTAAGACAATTCTTTTCCGTGCAAGATTTTCATATCGTGAAAGGAGTTGGCAACACCTTTTTCTCTGTAAAAAAGGGCTTTTTGATGTGCATTTTCGCCATATCTCAAAGTTTTACCGTTTTCAAAAGCCAATCTCAAACTCTCTGTTCCCATGTGATGATCCATCGTTTGAGCAATCAAAGCATCGTAATCGGCAGTATGATTGAAGGTTTTGGACATCAGAAGCTTTCTAAAATCGTAAGTTGTTGCCCCATTTTGAGATTTCAATTCTTCCATAAAAACAGCGTAATCCGAAGGTTGAGTCAACACGGTTACATATTTAAAATTCTTGGCTGCAGCCCGTAGCATCGTAGGCCCGCCAATATCGATATTTTCAATTAAGGTGTCAAAATCGGCTCCTTGTTTCAACACTTTTTCAAATGGATACAGATTGCACACGACCAAATCAATGGGTTGAATACCTAATTTTTCAGCTTCGGCTGCATCTTTTTCCCTGTCAAATAACAAAGCCGATTCAATCTGAAAAGAAATGGTTTTCATGCGGCCTCCAAAAGCTTCGGGATTTCCAGTAATTTTCGATATATCGGTTACCGAAATACCTTCCGATTCTAAAACAGATTTGGTGCCTCCGGTGGAAATCAATTCGACCCCATATTGTATGAGTACTTTAGCCAAATCGACAATTCCTGTTTTATCGGATACACTGAGTAGGGCTTTTTTGATTTGCATCTGTAGAATATTGAGTTTTGAATGTTGAATTTGATGTTTCGATTATTGATAATTAATCTGTATCAATTTAAATATTAATTTCTTTCTAAAAACTGAACAATATTATCAAAAATCACCTGACCGGTTTGATGTCTTTCCAATGCTTTACCATTAGCTTTCAAAGCACTCCAATTGGGATGATTGTAAAAACTCAAAAATGCTTCGGGATGTGGCATGAGTCCAAAAACTTGGCCTGTTTTATTGACCAAACCGGCAATATTTAAATCGGCGCCATTAGGATTGAGTGGATATTGACCGGTAACTTGGCCTTCAACATCGGCATATTGCAAAGCGATGAGTTCGTGTTCGATGATAAGTTTTTGGAGGTCTTTGTCTTTGATGACCAATTTACCTTCTCCATGTCTGACAGGTAAGTCCAACAAATCTAGATTTTTTAAAAAAGGCGTTTGCACTTTCGGATTTACTTTTACATGTACCCATCTGTCTTCATATTTTCCTGAATTGTTTTTCTCCAAAGAAGTTTCGGGTGTAAAATCGCCATGAATATCGGGTAATAAACCCAGTTGAACCAACATTTGAAAACCATTGCAAATACCCAGAATAAATTTACCTTCTTTTAGAAAACGATCAATTTCTTCCATAAAAGTAAATCCGTTTTGCATTTTTTTGAATTTGATTTTATTGGACATGACTTTGCCGGAAGCAATATCATCTCCAAACGAAAATCCGCCGGGAAAGTTCAGTATATCAAAATCTTGCAGTTGAACCGTTCCATCCAACACGTCGTTGAAATGGGCAATATGATATTGAGCACCAGCATTTTGATAAGCTGCGCCCAATTCCACTTCGCAATTGATTCCGAAACCGGTGATGATGAGAGATTTGACCATGCTGAGTTGTGAAATTAGAAATTAGAGATTAAAATATTAAATAAAATAAACCTGAAACATCAAACCAAGCCGTTTCTCCAACTGTTGTTTAAAGTTTTTGTTTCTATTTGAATGCGTTTATTTCCATTTGAAGTCACTTCAAAAACGGGTTCTTTGGTGACTTGTCCCAATTTGAAACAACGATTTTCCATAATGGCTTCAAATGCCTTACTGTTTTGAGGTTTGACACTGACGACCAAACGAGAATGAGATTCAGCAAACAATTTGACGGCATCGGTTGTATTACCCAATGCATTCAAATCGATTTGGACTCCTAAGTCGGTTCCCAAAACACATTCAGCTATAGCTACAGCCAAACCTCCATCCGACAAATCGTGAGCTGATGCTATGAGTTGCATTTCATTTGCTTTCATGATTTTGAGATACAAATCCTTGGCTTGTTCTTTGCGAACTTTGGGGACATTGGCTCCCAATTCTCCATAGAGTTTGTAAAATTCGGAAGCACCCAATTCATCATACGTTTCCCCTATTTGATAGACCCAATCTCCGACAGTTTTAAAATCGGAAGTTACGACATTTCTGACATCATCTAGCTTAGAAACCATGGAATATAAAATGGTTGGGGGAACGGATATTTTAACTCCTTCCGCCTTAAAATCATTCTTCATACTGTCTTTTCCTGATGTCATGGGAATGTCAAAAAAAGTAGCCATATCATAAAGACCGTCGCACATTTGAACCAATTTGGCCAATTTTTCTTTTCCATCCGGATTTTTTTCCGAATGATAATAGGAATCAGGGACACAGAAATTATCATTGACTGTCCAAAAAATTCCATCATTGACTTGGGTATTGGGAAGTTTACCACCAACGGCAATGATTTGTCTCACAGCTTCATCAAAGGCTCCACATGACATTTCATAGGCGTCAATATCACCAAATTTGGGCATGATGCCATTAGAAATTGCCAAACCTTCAAAACTATCATGTCCGGTACGCATGACCGCAGCATCTTGAGGAGATTGACCTTTATCACCCATCAAAGGCTTGATAATACTCTTGCCTTTGACTTCGTGGTCATATTTTCGAATGATGTTTTCACGCGAACAGATGTTTAAAGATTGCATCAAACGGAGCAAAATAGTATTGTAATTTTCAATTTTGATATGAGTGGGCTCATGCAAAATAGGGACTTCCCATTCAGCAGGCATTTTGCGTTGCGGAACGCCATTATGCAAAAAGTCTAATTCAATGTAATTGATAATCTTGCCCTTATAACGTACATCCAAATAACCCGAATTGGTAAACTCGCCTATATCTGTAGCTTCAACTTCATAATGCGTTGCCAAAAGCATAAACGCATTCAAATTTTCGGGTTCGACTACCAAAGTCATTCGCTCTTGAGATTCCGAAACAAAGATTTCCCATGGTTTTAAACCTGCATATTTCAGCGGTACTTTCTCTAAATGTATCAGTGCACCATGCGTGGTTTCTGCCAATTCGCCAATTGACGAAGACAAACCACCTGCACCATTATCAGTACTGGATTTAATCAAGCCTTTTTGAGCTGCAATCCTCATGAAATCGGAAAGTTTCTTTTGAGTGATGGGGCTTCCTATCTGAACAGCCGACATGGGTGAGTGTTCATTGATTTCCGTCGAAGAAAAGGTAGCGCCATGGATGCCGTCTTTTCCAACTCTTCCACCTGCCATGATGATGCGATCACCTATATCAATGGGTTTTTCCCAAGCGTTTTTTCCATTGAATTGCATGGGTAGAATACCACCTGTTCCACAAAAGACCAAAGGTTTTCCAGCAAAACGATCGTCGAAAACAACGGAACCGTTCACTGTAGGAATTCCCGATTTATTACCGCCGTCTTCAATACCTTCTACGACACCATCCATGATGCGACGTGGATGTAATTGACCTTTGAGCAAAGGTTTTTCATAATTGGGAGATCCAAAACACAAAACATTGGTATTGAATAACAACTCGGCTCCTCCGATACCAGTGCCCATGATGTCTCGATTGACACCCAAAATTCCGGTAATGGCTCCACCATAAGGATCGAGTGCTGAAGGAGAATTGTGGGTTTCCACTTTCCAAGCAAACAGTTGGTTTTCATTGACTTTTACCAATCCGGCATTGTCATTAAAAACCTTAATCAACCAATCATTTTGATTTTTTTCCAAATGTTGCTTAATAACATCTGTCGAACCTTTGATATGCGTTTTAAACAAGGAATTAATGGTTTTTTGTTCACCGGTAGTCTTGTTTACATACTGGATTTCTGCATTAAATTCTTTGTGTTTGCAATGCTCAGACCAAGTTTGGGCAAAAACTTCCAACTCGATATCAGTCGGTTGTAAGGATAAGCCCAAAACTGATCTTTGTGCCTTGATATCCGAACGATCAAAGTAATTTCGGATGGCGTGCATTTCTTCCAGATTGAGTGCTAAGACTTTGGTGTCTGACAATTGCTCCAATTGTGAATCCGTCAAATTTAAGTTGATGATTTCGATAGTTTCATCGGTGTGCAAACTCACTTTGGGTACGTAAGGGGCGTAGTTAAAAGAAGACGAACTTTTTGTAATATATTGAAAATGGTGAATAAGCGGATTTCCTAGAAAGTTGTGTGCAATTTTTTGCATGTCACTTTCTGAAAGGTTGTTTTCAAAATAGTAAAGTGTTTGGGTATAAATGTGTTGAACTTTGAGATCAATATCGGCATTTAGAAAATCGGCTAAAGCCATTTGAGCAGAAGTCCCTTCATCGTCAGTAACGCCTGGTAATTGAGCAACAGCTATCAAACTTTTATAGTCAGGCGAATCAAACAAGGTATTGGTTAGAACTTCTTTACTGATTTCATTTCTCAAACATTGGTTGGCAAAATCGCTCAACGCAACATCTGGCATTTCGTAGTCCACGTCGTACCATTTTGAAACCATAACTTTACCGGTTTGAATGTGTAATTGATGTTCACATTTCTCCTGTATATTCAAAGCTTTGGCATCTTTGAGATGAGGTTTAAGGTAGGTTTGTATGGAACTTAACATATTTAATTTGATAATTAGGAAATTTGATAATTTGAAAATGTGTCCCGAAAGCTTTCGGGATTGCTAATGTGCTAATGTATTAATAAGCTAATGTATTAACTTGTTAACTTACTGATTTGCTAATTTACTAATTTGCTAATTTGCTAATTTGCTAATCTGCTAATTTAGACTTCAAGATTACAACACTAATCAAATAAGCAAAAAACTAATAAATTATATTCTTTAAACGTAATTATTCAAAATATTTTAAATAAAAAAGCCTGTCGTACAGACAGACTTTATTCATATTTTTTGTTCAGTTGAAAAGTCGGGAAATTTACTTGTATGGTACTTTCAGCCGACACTTTTCCCGCAACTCGGCATTCGTACTGCATCTGTTGGGCTTTTTGCAAAATATCGGTTTGATATTGTTCGTCTGCAATAAAGAGCATTCCATTGCCCATATTCCACCACAAATAGGCATCTTCGTTGGAAATATTTCCAATTTCCTGTACCTTTTTCATAAAAGGTAAAGGTTCGTAAAGATGATCCAATTGGGCGCCTAACTTATTCACTTTCAGCACGCGATGGAAATTGTCAAAAATACCACCACCTGTGATGTGTGCTACTCCGGTCAAATCAACACCCATTTTTACCAATTCAGTAATATAAGGTGCATAAATTAAGGAAGGTGTAAGGAGAACTTCTCCCCACGTTTGGGTTGTGTCGTATTTTTCAAGGTGCCACAAATCTCCAAAACGTTCTTGCATGATGCGTCGGACAGATGAAAAACCATTGCTACGAAAACCTCGGCTTTTCAAACTGAAAACCAACTGTCCGGGTTTTACTTTGCTTCCATCAATTCCTTCCTTGAGTTGATCGGGTAAAACGCCAATGGCTGTAGAACTCCAATTGAAATGCATTTTTTCCCCATATCCACTTATGCGATTACCCAATTCAGCAATTTCTCCTCCGGTAATGGTAATTCCCGAAAAATTACAGGCTTCAGAAAGCCCTTTCATCAAATGCTCGATGATTTCGGGATCGAGAAAATCTACATCAATGACATTGGAAAGATTGGTGGGTTCAAAACCTACTGCCACCAAATCATCGGCAACCATAGCCACCAAATCATAACCTAAAGTATGGTAAATACCGGTGCGTTCAGCCAATTCGGCTTTGGTACCGATTCCATCCGAACCGATTCCGATGCGTTGGTTTCCGAAAAGTAAGAGATTGGAAAATCCGCCATTGGTTTTAGAGCCGACTGCTCCTTGTTTCCCTTGGCGGTTAGGGAAAGTTTTGATGGCATACCCGTAGGCAATTTCAGAAGATCGATTTCCGAGGTTGATATCAACCCCGCTTTTTTTCTGCATGATTTACTGGGTTAAGTGGCAAAATTATTCTAAAATAAGAGAATGTCAAGTTAAGATTTGCAGTTTTAGAAAATAGTTTTCAACACTTGTTGAAAGGGTTTAAGGTTTCCAGTCTTTAAAGGCTGGAAGCTTTAAACCAATGTTTCAAAATCTCCAAAGTATATTTTCCGGCAACTTCTTTTGCAAATAAAGGAAAATCCACATGCGCATTGGCATTGGCTTCGTCAGAAATAATTCTGATTATTTGGTATGGAATCCCGTATTCATAACATACCTGTGCTACGGCTGCGCCTTCCATTTCCACACAAAGCGTATCGGGATGATGTAAAAGGATGACATCAATTTGGGATTTTGAATGTACAAAAAGATCACCACTGGCTATTTTGCCATGATGTAATTGGGGCTTTGAAATCCCGAAATTTTCTAAGGTTTCCTTGCTGAAATATTCTGCATATTGATGGGCGAAGTGTTGAATTGCATTTTCTAATTTTGGTTCGAAATGCGGTTGGAAAACGGATTTTTCCAAAAGTGGAATTTCAGTAGGCGGAAATAAAGGACTGGCATTCATGTCGTGTTGGACCAATGCATTCGCCAAGACAATATCCCCAACTTTTACCTGTGGATGAATCGAACCCGCAACACCGCTGAAAACGATTTGATCCACTTTAAAAGTATTGATTAATTGCGTAACAGTTGTCGCAGCAGCAACTTTTCCCCATCGAGAAAAAACCAAAACCAATTCCTGATTTTGAAAAGTTCCACGGTAAAAAGTTCGTTGACCTATGACTTGACTTTCCACATGTTCAAGTTGGGATAAAACTCTATCCATTTCTTCGTACATGGCACTGATAAGACCTAACATAAATTTATTGTTTATATTTACAACTGCAAAAATAGGATTAATAAAGCTTATAACCGAAATCTCATTTACATGAAACCCTACCACCTCACCGGACGTATTTGGCTGACCTTAAATAATGAAACGGTTTTAGGGGATGGCAAAATTCACCTGTTGCAGAATATCCAACAAATGGGTTCGCTCACCAAAGCTGCAGAAAAGATGGAAATGTCTTATCGAAAAGCTTGGTTTAGCGTGAACCAAATCAACAAAACTGCTGAGCAACCTGTTGTGATACTAAGTCGTGGAGGAAAAGATGGCGGAAAAGCCGTTTTGACAGCCTATGGCATCCAACTTTTGGAAGCATTTGAAAAACAAAAACAAGCTTTTGAAGATTTTTTAAAATTTCAAAATGAAAATTAATTGATCCTTTTAATTATTAACATGCGTTAAAATAATTTTTTGTATTAAAACATTTGATTTACATTTGCCACGTTATTCCCTAAATGTAATAACGATAATTTTTTTATATGAAGGCATTGTCTAAAAAATCGATTCTACTTTTGATTTTGCTCATTACTTTTACCATACAAGCTCAGATTCAAACGGACACAATTATTGAAACTCGTGTTTTTGAACTTGGTGAAGTTTTTATTAATTCCCAAAGTACCAAATCAAATATTACGGCTTTAGAATTGCAGCAATACAACAAAACCGATGTAGCTCAATCGCTCAATATTCTGCCGTCAATCGTAATAAATCTTACCGGTTCGCGTAATGAATCGGCTGTATTTCTTCGCGGATTTGACATACGCAGCGTACCCATATATGCTGATGGAATTCCCATTTATGTTCCTTATGACGGATATGTCGATTTAGCTCGTTTTACCAGCGCTGATTTATCCAAAATAGAAGTTTCAAAAGGGTATTCTTCGATTCTTTATGGTCCCAATGCCATGGGTGGAACCATCAATATGATTAGCACCAAACCAGAATCTGCTTTTGAACTTAAAACCAAAATGGGTTTGCTCAGCGGTGATGGATTCAACAACTTTGTGAGCATAGGCACTAAACAAAACAAATTTTACTTACAAGGTGTTTTTAGTCAATTTGATAAACAATTTATGCCTTTATCCACCTATTTTGACCCAAATCAAAATGAAACTGATGAAAAACGCGACAATTCTTATCGAAATGACCGAAAATTTACAGCTAAAATAGGCTATACGCCCAATGAAAAAGATGCTTATACGTTAAGTTATATCAAGCAAAATGGGGAAAAAGGTAATCCAATTTACCTAGGCAATGATCCCAATATTCGGTTGCGCTATTGGCAATGGCCGTATTGGAAAAAAGAGAGTTTGTATTTCATTTCAAAAACTCAAATTTTGCCCAAAACCTATGTGAAGTCCCGATTTTTCATCGATCATTTCAAAAACAAACTTACAGCTTTTGACAATGCGCAATACAATTCACAGACAAAACCATCTTCATTTACTAGTTATTATCATGATCAAACGTATGGTGCACATATTGAAACCGGAACCGATTTTGAAAAACATGTTTTAAAATCTTCACTTCAATTTAAAAGAGACAATCACCGTCAAAATAACGAAGGTAAAAAACAGGAAAAAATGGAAGATGTATTGTATTCTTTTGGTGTGGAAGATATTTTTACCGGACTAAAGGACTTTAAATTCATCGTTGGAGCTAGTTACAATTATAGGAACAGTCTTCATGCCGACAATGCCAATATCATCAATACAGATGGAAGTTTTGCCTCATTTCCAACCAATTCAAATGCTTCATTCAATGCGCAATTTTTTACACAATACACAGTAAATCAAAATTTCAATCTTGATTTTACAACTTCCTACAAAACAAGGTTTGCTACTATGAAAGATAGATATTCCTATCGCAGCGGAACCAGTTTGGCAAATCCAAATTTAGATTCAGAAGCGGCTTTGAATTTTGAACTAGGTTCAACTTTGCTAATCAAATCAAAATTTCAATTAATTCCCGAACTCTTTTATAGTCATATTTTCAATACAATCCAACTCATAGACAATGTTCAAGATGGATTGTCCCAAGTGCAAAATACGGGAAAATCTCAATTTTATGGAGGCGATATTTCCCTTAGTTACCAAGCAACGCCAACACTAACTACGCTTTTAAATTATACTTTTATTCAAAGAAAAAACCTGACTAATCCAAATTTGCTTTTTACAGATGTGCCTGAAAACCATTTATTTGCTGCAATAGATTGGAAACCTTACAAACCGATTCAACTCAATCTCAATACAGAATACAGCAGCAAACGAAACAGTACGAGTTATGGTACACAAACCGCAGCTTATTTTGTTTTCAATACACAAGCAAGCTATCAATTTAAAAACGGATTGCGTTTAGAAACCGGAATAAATAATATTTTTGACAAATATTACAGTATTACTGAAGGATTTCCCGAACAAGGCCGAAATTATTACGGTAGTTTATATTACAATTTCAACACTAAATAGGACAATCTAGTGAGTACAAAAGCAAAACAACTCTCCGATTTATGGCTCAAGGCCTCAATTTTGGGGGCAACTTGGGCAGCTTCTGAAATTATTTTGGGAAGTTTTTTGCACAATTTACGCATTCCTTTCAATGGCAATATCTTGACGGCTATTGGATTAATACTCATGATATCGGCTAGTTATATTTGGAAAGATAAAGGTTTGTTTTGGCGTGCCGGATTGATTTGCGCACTCATGAAAACCATGTCCCCAAGCGCTGTCATTTTTGGTCCTATGATTGCCATTTTTATGGAAGCGTTATTGTTGGAGGTTTCCGTTCGTTTGCTGGGTAAAAATTTGATAGGTTTTCTCGTTGGTTCAGCCTTGGCTATGTCTTGGATTTTGGTTCAAAAAATTGTAAATTTCATCCTATTTTATGGAAATAATATTGTAGAAGTATATACTCAATTGATGAAATTTGCAGAAAGACAACTCAAAATCCAATTTGATTTGGTATGGTTGCCTATCATGATTTTATTGGTTTTATACATTCTTTTTGGATTAATTGCAGTTGTTATCGGAATGAAAATTGGAAACCGATTGCTTCAAAACACAGATGTGTTGGACAAGCATTTCACACCTGCATCTTCAGGTTATCAAACTCAAGGCAAACAAGCTTTTCCTTATTCTTTAGTATGGTTATGGGTAAATTTTTTGGGGCTGGTAGGCATGCTTTTTTTAATCAACATGACCCAATTATATATCTGGATTCCAAGTACACTTGTTGTCATTTTGATTTGGACACTTCGATATAAAAGAGGTTTGAAGCAGTTATCCAAACCCAAATTTTGGATATTTTTCTTAATAATTACCATGCTTACTGCTTTTGTTATTACCGGTATACAAGGTGAAAAGGGAGATTGGATAAAAGGATTGCTGATTGGTTTGCAGATGAATTTCAGAGCCGCTATCGTAATAGTAGGATTTTCCGTTTTGGGACAAGAATTATACAATCCCAAAATTCGCAATTTTTTTGCTAAAACAGCATTCAAACAATTGCCCATAGCACTTGAATTGGCGTTCGAATCTTTACCAACTATACTCCACAATTTACCCGATTTGAAAAGTATATTTAAAAAACCCATTGCGGTTATTCATACATTGATAAAGCAATCTGAACAACGATTTATTGAACTTAAAAATGAGCCAAAACGCAGTGTTTATATTCTTTCGGATGATTTAGATACCGGGAAAACTACCTTTTTACAAGGTTTGATTGTCAAATTAAAATCTGAAAATATTGCATTAGAAGGATTTTATGCAGCAAAATTATTTACAAATGACACTTTTTCAGGCTATGATTTGGTACATATATCCGATGGTGAAACCATTCCTTTTTTAAGACTCAATCTTGACCAAAACCAAGAATCAATTGGCAGATTTAAAGTAGTTGACTCGACATTAGAAATTGGAAAAGAATGGGTCAACATCGATAGAATTAAAGACAAACAACTCGTTATTCTGGATGAAATTGGTCGATGGGAAATGGAAGATAAAGGATGGGCTAAAGTATTGAGAGATATTTTGAATTCGACTCAAGTACCTATTTTATTGGTCATTCGAGAAAGATTTGTTCAAGACATAATAGCTTATTTTCAAATTGAAAATCCTACAATTTTCTCTCCTAATCATATTGATATTGAAGAATTTATAAGTATTATTAAATAATTTTTAAAACTCATATTTTCTATTGGGTTGTCGCATTCTTGAATAAGATTTCTTCAAGCGTTATTTTTCATTCGTAAATTCTGTTACTTTTGTGATGTTTAAAGGTAAAAAATACACTATGTTTATCTTACAAGACCTTTATAATCAGATTAATAATTAACATCACAAGACAACCCATGAAACAGTTCCTACTTTGGACTTTAGCCGTTATTCTTACCATAGCTGCCGTCATATACCAACGCAGTACAGGTCCTACTTATCCTTTCAAAGGAAAACTTACACAAGCAAATAAAGAATTCAAATACAAATTGTTGCGTTCGCAAGAAACCACTGAAGGAGCACGCATTACTTTACCAACTATAGATGCTACTGATTATCAAGCTACCTTGCACTACAAACGCTATCAAACGATGGATTCTATCACTCCCAAGGCATTTATATTTTCACAAGATATGAAGTTTGAAGCCCAATTACCCGTGCAACCTGCCGCCGGTAAAATGGAGTATTACATCACAGGAACGATTGACGGGAAAGCCTTCAGAATTCCTGAAGAAGGAGAAAAAAGCATTGTGTTGAGATATAAAGATCCTGTACCCGGATGGATTCTAATTCCACATATTTTCTTAATGTTTTTTGCCATCTTATTTGGATTACGTGCCGGTTTAAGTGCCTTAAGTGACATCTCTACTATGAGAAAATGGGTTGTCATTTCGTTAGTTGGCATGACTTTCGGAGGTATGATGCTCGGTCCATTGGTTCAAAAACACGCATTTGGTGAATATTGGACAGGTTTCCCTTATGGAGGGGATTTTACCGACAACAAAACCTTAATCATGTGGTTAGTTTGGGTAATCGGTTTAGCAATCATTGGACTTAAACCCAAAAAGAATGAAATGGTGAGTCGAATTGTAGTTTTGATAGCTACAATTGTCATGACAGCAGTTTATCTCATTCCGCACAGTATGGGTGGATCAACTTTGGATTACAGCAAAGTTGACCAAGGTATTCATCCGAGTGAAGCGATTGAAACGGGAAAACACTAAAATTATTAAATTCATAAATGTATAAACGCAAAGAATTTTACCTTTTCTTTGCGTTTTTTCTTGTAACAATGTATGGGTACAAAGTATATTAATTAGCTACCTATATAGGAATAGGGTACACCATTAAACCCGACAAATTAATAATAAACAAAAATGAAAATTGATAAACTGAATTTTGTGTTCAATAACAAACTTAAAAAGTACTTTTTGTACGCTTTAGGTGAAATTATTTTAATAGTTACAGGGATTTTGATTGCTATGCGTGTTGATAATTACAATGCGACAAGAAAGTATGAAAATGTGATGGATCAAAACTTTAAAAAAGTGGCAAATGAGTTGAAAATAAATCTAGATAACTCTAAAATTGGCATTGATTACCTTAAAAAACAAGATTCAATAATCCGACTCATAATGCTTGATTCATTTAATGAAATTGATTATAGAAACCAAAGAGATTTGGCAGGAATTTCCATGACATTTATGAATAGTATGATTGGGGTTTTTGATTACAATAATTTATTAAATTATAATGTTTCCGACAAACAATACCACAGTGATTTGATTTTAAAGCTGAGAAACACATATGGCTATAGAGATTTTATGATGGAAAATGAGGGTATTATCAAAAAATTTGTCAAAGAAAATAGTATTCCTTTTTTTTCAAAAAATGTTGAGTCTTTTGAACTATACTTGTATTTTGAAAAACAGAATGACGCATTGTATGAGTTTTTATTAACATCCAATGATTACAAAGAATTATTAAGCCATTATGCACAACTTAACTATCATTTTCTTTTAAGTTATCAAATGTTTTATGAAAATGGTATTTTAGCTTATGAGGAATTGGCGAAACAATATGAATTGGAACCCATTAACCCGAGTTTTAATAACTTTTCAAACAAACGAATTTCTGGTAAATACCTATCTTTACAGCTACAAGATACAACCACAATTATTGAAGAAAATGATACCCTTTTTGTGATTAATGGTAAAAACAAAAAGAAACTTATTTATTTAAATGACAATCAGTTTTTTTACAAGTTAAATGATGGCATGTATCCATTTTTGACTTTTAAAAACGATTCCATTTTTCATGTACATAGTAAAGCTCTCGATTTCCAATTTTATAAAATTAAATAGAAATGTTCCCCAATTTACTACACATCATCACTGTTCATATTCCGGTAATTCTCACACCTGTACTAGCGGTTTGGATGTTTCCCAATCTCAAAAATCAAATTGAAAGAAATTGGAAATGGATGTATGCGGCATCTATTTTATTGGCAATAGTTGCGTCTATTTCATATTTTACCGGTCCTGCTACTGCAGATCATGTCAAATCTATAATTCAAAACTATCCGCAAGATTTAGTTGAAAATCACGCGCTTTGGGGACGTATAACTTTTATCCTACAAGTTTTTAGCGGACTTATAGGTATCATGGCTCTTTCCGGATATTTACAAGGTGAAAAACCTTCTCAAAAATTACCCTATATCTTATTTGTTTTACTTCTAATAAATACCCTGATCTTACTTTATACAGCCCATTTGGGTGGTATGATTCGGCGTCCCGATTTGTATTAAAGTAAGTTTGAGCGGACTTTTGTATCTTTACTCTATCTAAAACTACTACCATGTCAAACCACAAACACACCAACGCACTCATTCACGAGACGAGTCCTTATCTTTTACAACATGCACACAATCCTGTAAATTGGCAAGCGTGGAATGAAAATACCTTAACTCAAGCCCGAAAAGAAAACAAATTAATTTTGGTATCTATTGGTTATGCCACCTGTCATTGGTGTCATGTCATGGAAGCTGAAAGTTTTGAAAATGAAGAAGTGGCCAAAATCATGAATGAGCATTTCATTTGTATCAAAGTAGATCGAGAAGAACGTCCCGATATTGATCAAATCTATATGGATGCGGTTCAATTGCTCACCGGACGTGGTGGCTGGCCCTTGCATAGCATTACGCTTCCCGATGGCAGACCTTTTTGGGGTGGCACGTATTATCCACGCGACAATTGGATGAGTATTCTCACCGAAATCAATCGAATTTGGCAACAAGAACCTGAAAAAATATTGGAATATGCCGAAAACTTAACCCAAGGCATTCGTCAAAAAGATTATGTCCCATTTCAAAGCGAAATAAAATCAATACAACCCCATATTTTTACACCTATTCTGCTGCCTTGGAAAGAACGTTTTGATCACGAATGGGGTGGCATGAATCGCCCTCCCAAGTTTCCTTTGCCCAATAATTACCATTTCCTTTTGAGAATAGCTGTTCAAAATGCAGATGCTAAGCTACTCGATTTTGTCAATCTGACCCTTCAAAAAATGGCATTTGGTGGGATATACGACCATATTCGTGGTGGATTTGCCCGGTATTCCACTGATCACAAATGGCATGTACCGCACTTTGAAAAGATGCTGTATGACAATGCCCAACTGGTGAGTTTGTATAGTGAAGCTTATTTAATTACCGAAAACCCTCTCTATAAAGAAACGGTTTTCAATACACTGCAATTTATCGAAGCCGAACTTTACGACGCCACAACCGGTGGTTTTTATTCAGCGCTTGATGCCGATAGTATCAATCCGGAAGGAGTTAAAGAAGAAGGGGCTTTCTATATATGGACGGAAAAAGAATTGAAAGAAATACTGCCATCCGAGTTTGATTTATTTGCCCGATATTATAATATCAATACGCTGGGCCATTGGGAAAAAGGTCACTATGTACTGATTAAAAACCAATCGGATGTGGATTTCTGTTTTGAAAATAATCTTGACCTCGAAACTTTCCAGGTACTCAAACAAACTTGGCATTCTAATCTTCGAAAAGTTCAAGATCAACGTCCCAAACCTTTTTTAGACGATAAGATACTCACTTCGTGGAATGCGTTAATGCTCAAAGGTTACTGTGATGCTTACCGGGTTTTCAACCAACCCAATTATTTGGAAATCGCGCAAAAAAACATCCGTTTTCTTATCAGCCGTATGCTGCGTCCTGATGGTGGACTCAACCGCAATTTCAATCCAAAACATCCTGAAAGTAAAAGTAAAATCAATGCTTATTTGGAAGACTACGCCACTTTGATCGATGCATTGATTTCTTTACACGAAGTAACTTTGGAAGAGAAATACTTGCATTTGGCCAAGACTTTTACCGATTATACTTTGGAGCATTTCTATGATACCGATACCGGATTTTTCTTTTTCACTTCCGATGAAGATGTAGAATTGGTTCACCGCAAAATCGATGTTCCCGACGATGTCATTCCTTCCGGCAATTCCATCATGGCACGCAATTTATTCAAATTGAGTCACCTATTTGGCAATGCTCATTATGAAAAAGTCAGCCGTCAGATGCTCAATAACGTATTGGAACACATGCATACCTATGCTTCGAGTTACAGTAATTGGTTGTTTTTAGCTTCCGATCTGGCATCAGAGTATTATGAAATCGTAATTTCCGGAAAAGATGCCGTGACAAAACTAAAGGAACTCAATACGGTGTATATTCCCAACAAACTCGTAACCGGTAGCGTGGAAAACAGTACAATGCCGCTCATGGAACAGCGGTATAATTCTGAAAAAACATCTATTTTTGTATGTGTCAATAAATCTTGTTTATTACCTAGCGAACAAGTATTAGAAGCTATCAAACCCATTAAAATCCAGTTTTAAATGCACAATACAGAATACTATATCGGATTGATTAAAGATTTAGTCTTTGACCATTCAACCAAAATATTGGCTGCGCTATTTATTTTTGTTGTCGGTTTTTGGATCATCAGACGCATCAATTTTGTGGTGAAGAAAATCATGGATAAAAGGGGTCTTGATGAAGGTTTGAAGTATTTTCTACAAACACTCATCCGTATAGCCTTAAAAATCTTGTTGATTTTTACTGTTTTACACCAAGCCGGTATCAATACCACTTCCTTTATTGCCGCACTGGGAGCTGCCGGTTTGGCTATAGGATTGGCACTGCAAGGTTCGCTTTCCAATTTTGCCGGAGGAGCCTTGATCTTATTTTTCAAACCTTTCAAAGTAGGCGATTTTATTGAAGCGCAAGGTGAAAAAGGAGATGTCAAAGAAATTCAAATATTTGTCACCAAATTACTCCGACCCGACGGCAAACTCGCCATTATTCCCAATGGAACATTAGCCAATGGCAACATCATCAACTTTACCCAAGAAGGTAGCATAAGAATAGATATCAAAATAGGGATAGACTACAAAGCTGATATTCAAAAAGCTAGAAAAGTATTACTCGAAGTGATGGAAAATCATCCTTTGGTTCTCCAAGAACCCTTTCCCGTTGTGGGTG
>JAABRF010000052.1 GCA_011391075.1 Flavobacteriia bacterium
GGAAAAAATGTTCAAACTTTAACCGCAGAGTGCCGCAAAGTTCAACGCAGAGTGCCGCTGAGAAGATAGATTTTAAAAGGCTCTGCGGTACTTTGCGCCTTCTCAGCGTACTCTGCGTTAAAAACTTTTTAAGATTCATACTCCTTAACTAAACGACATTGATTTCTAATTTCTAATTTCTAAAATAGATAACTTTCTTTTTAATACTTTTGCCACTTTAATTTATTTATATGCAAATAGAAGTTTCCAACGGTGAGATAGTAGACAAACTCACTATTATCGAAATCAAACTCAAACACATTCAAGACGAAAATAAACGCAAAAATCTACAGACCGAATTTGAAGTTTTGAATCTGGCTGTTTCTCAAATTATTGCAAAAGACCATGAATTATATTTGGAACTTTTGAAAATCAATCAAGAGTTATGGGATATTGAAGATACCATTCGGGATTTGGAACGCGACAAAGATTTTGGAGATGCCTTTGTTCAAACGGCTCGTGCAGTCTATTTCACCAATGACAGACGCAGCGAAGTAAAACGCAAAATCAACGATTTAACAGGTTCCAATTTGATTGAGGAAAAATCATATCAGAAGTATGATTAGGGTTTAGGGTAAAAGGAAACAAACTTCAGTTTAGACTCAACCCACTTATAATTAATGACGACCGACTTAAAAAATAACTTTGGTTTCAAAATTCACCATATTAAGATACTTTGTCAGGTTAAAGAACACCTATGTCATCAGAAAAATCAAACCCTTTCTGAAGCGCAATCTCGCTCGATGGAATGAGACCAATTCAAAAATAAGCGAACAGCTTTTTCAATCCATTCCTTTTTGGATTGCCTCTGCCCTTACGGGTTTACTAGCTTACCTTTACTATTTGGTTTTTAGATATACAGAAGCATTGTCATTTGACTTGGTCGAAAAATACCGTTGGAGTATTTTTATTTTGACTCCGTTTTCCTTCTTTATTTCTTGGTGGTTGGTACGCAGATTTGCTCCATTTGCCAAAGGAAGCGGCATTCCGCAAGTCATGGCAGCAATTGAAATTTCTAAACCAAACTCAAGGCATTTGGTCGATAAACTTTTGAGTTTAAGAATTATCTTGGTCAAAGTGTTTTCAAGTGCTTTTAAAGTTTTGGGTGGTGGCGTTGTAGGACGAGAAGGTCCGACTATTCAAATTGCAAGTTCGGTTTTTCAAGTTGTGTACAAATATTTGCCTTCTTGGTGGAAACCCATTTCACAAAAAAACATACTCGTAGCCGGAGCAGCATCGGGATTGGCAGCAGCCTTTAATACGCCTTTGGGCGGTATTATATTTGCCATTGAAGAACTTTCCAAATTTCACATCAAATCGTACAAATCTTCCTTGTTTGTCGCCGTTGTAATTGCCGGTTTGGTAGCCCAATCATTAGGTGGTTCCTATTTGTATTTGGGATATCCCAAATTGGAAGCTTCCGGTTGGATGGTCTATCTTGGCGTATTAATTGTTTCCATTTTATCCGGATTTTTTGGAGCCAAAGTAGGGGCTGTCCTATGGAAAGTAGTACGTTACATAAAAAGTAAGAAGAAAAATTCACAACAAATCACGGTAGTCATTCTAGCTTCAATCCTCGTTTCAACATCCATTTATTTTTTAGGAATGGATGCGATGGGTTCTGGAAAAGAAATCATGGAACGTACTTTATTTACAAGCGATAAAAGTGTGGAGTGGTATATTCCATTTGTAAGAATGGGCGGTTTGATCAGTTCGTTTGGAATGGGTGGCGCAGGAGGTATATTTGCTCCTTCCTTGAGTATTGGAGCCAGTATTGGAGCTGTTGTTTCCGGAATGATGGAATTGACAGGACACAATACCAATTTACTCATCGTAGTAGGAATGACTGCTTTCTTAACAGGTATTACGCGTTCGCCTTTTACATCAGCTATCGTCGTCATCGAAATGACCGACCGACATTCAGCTATTTTCTTTTTAATGTTTGCTGCCGTAATTGCCAGTGCCTTAGCTTATTTAGTGGAAAGAAAATCCCTTTATGACTTTTTAAAAGAGGCTTATATCGATGAAGTTAAAAAATAATGGATCCATTTTGATGGTTATACTGCAAAAAATGTCAAAAGAATTTTCAATTTAAAATCTTTTTCATACATTTGCCCCAGCTATTCAATACTACACCAATAGCGATTGTTACTTTTCAATTCATTTTAACAAATCACATTTTTGAATTTATTGACAATTGATCGATTATTGTCGTATCTATATTAATTTACCTATACATTTATGTTAGAAATTTCTGAACTGAAGGCGATGAGCCTTGCAGATTTAAAACAATTGGCTAAGGCACTTGCCATACCAAAACACACTGCTTTAAATAAAGTTGACCTTATTTACAAGATCATGGAATTTAAAGCTCAGACAGAAGAGCAAAACAAAGAAGATAAAAAAGTTATTCCAGAAGAGGTTAAAAGCAAAAAAGCGCCTTCCAAAAAAGCGCAAGATCACATTCTTCCCGAAATTTTTATTGAACCTGATGCTCCTGAATCTATAGAATTTGAGGAAAGTCGTATGGAAAATGTTGTTGAAGAAGCCCCAAGATTAATCAAACAAAAAAGAAAGAGAATTGGAAAGGAAGATACTCCATCTCCATTTGAAACACCTCAAGCGGAAAAAATCGAAACTACCGAGGAAGCAAAGGTGAATTTTACTCCCGAAACGCCTAAAGTTCAAGAATTTATTGCACCCAAAAATCCTCAGAAAAACTTCCAGCCCAACATTCCCAATAAAAATCAAAATCAAAATGGGAAAAACCAAAATCAAGGAGGCAAAAATGGAAATATTTTTGACAAACCGCACAAACAAAAAGATCCCGAATACGAATTTGATGGAATCATCGAAAGTGAAGGCGTTTTGGAAATGATGCCTGATGGGTATGCTTTTTTACGATCGTCCGATTATAATTATTTATCTTCTCCTGATGATATTTATGTGTCTCAATCTCAGATTAAATTATTTGGATTGAAAACCGGAGATACCGTCAAAGGAATGGTAAGACCACCCAAAACCGGTGAAAAATATTTTCCTTTGATTAAAGTTTCAAAAATCAATGGAAAACATCCAAGTCAAGTAAGAGATCGTATTTCATTTGAACATTTGACACCACTTTTCCCTGAAGAAAAATTCAATTTGGCTCAAGGTAAAACAAGTATTTCAAGTCGAATTATCGATATGTTTGCTCCTATCGGAAAAGGGCAAAGAGGTATGATTGTGGCGCAACCCAAAACGGGTAAAACCATGTTGCTGAAAGATATCGCCAATTCTATTGCCGAAAATCATCCAGAAGTTTATCAAATCGTTTTATTGATTGACGAACGTCCCGAGGAAGTTACCGATATGCAACGCAGTGTAAGAGCTGAAGTGATTGCATCTACTTTCGACGAACCGGCCGAAAAACACGTACGTGTAGCCAACATCGTTTTGGAAAAAGCCAAACGTTTGGTTGAAACCGGTCACGATGTGGTTATCTTATTGGATTCCATCACGCGTCTAGCACGAGCCTACAATACTGTAGCTCCTGCATCCGGTAAAATATTGTCGGGAGGTATTGATGCCAATGCCTTACACAAACCCAAACGTTTCTTTGGAGCTGCCCGAAACATTGAAGGCGGAGGTTCGTTAACTATTGTTGCAACAGCTTTGACAGAAACCGGATCTAAAATGGATGAGGTTATTTTCGAAGAATTCAAAGGAACCGGTAATATGGAATTACAATTGGATCGTAATATTTCCAACCGACGTATATTCCCTGCTATTGATCTTGTTAAATCCAGTACCCGTAGAGACGATTTACTTCTCGATTCGAAAACATTGCAACGCATGTGGATTTTACGCAAGTATCTAGCTGATATGAACCCAATAGAAGCCATGCAATTTATAGACGATAAAATCAAATACACCCAATCCAACGAGGAGTTTTTGATGTCTATGAGTGGTAAATAATATCATTGAAATTTAGAATAGAAACCGAGTATGTAATGTACTCGGTTTTTTTTTTGGAAGAAAATTTACAAATAAAAAAAGCGAAACCTTTCGATTTCGCTTTTTCAACTCAATATTATTTTTTACTTATAAGATTCTTCTACGAATTCTTTGTAAGTAACTTCTTTGGTCTTGTATTGCATTTTTTCTTTGTACAAATTCATGAGTTTTTGAGTCATCACTTGTTCGGACAAACGTTTGACTTCATCTTGATTTTGCAAAACTCTATCGGCTACACCGTCCAAAAATTCATCATTCATGAGATCTTGTCCGTATTGTGCGTATTGAATTTTCAATAAGTTTTTGGCAAATGTGCGCAAATCATCAAAAGTCACTTGGATGTTGTTGTCTTTGGCCAATTGACCTTCAATCAATTGATAACGCAAACCTTTTTCAGAACGTTCGAATTCAACCACTGCTTCGTCAAAACTCATTTCTTTTTCAGAAGTCATTTGCAACCAACGTTTCAAAAACTCGGCAGGTAAGTCAAACTTGGTGTTTTTGATCAAATAATCGGTGGCATCATTTAAGAATTTTTGATCGGCTTGACCTTGCATTTGTTTTTCGGCAGTCGATTTGATTTCGGCTTTCAATTCATCAACTGAATTGACTACGCCTTCTCCAAAAAACTTATCAAACAACTCTTGGTTCAATTCGGCCAATTCATAATTACTAATTTCTGTAATGGTAAATATTACTTCTGCATCAAAACTATGAGCATCCTCGTGATCCAATGAAAGCGCATGCATCAAATCGTGATCATCATTGAATAAACCTTTGGTTTTAACGGATATGACATCACCTACCTTTTTACCTAAAAATTTCTTTTTATTGGTTTTGCCATTGATTTGAGACACCTCGATAGTTGCCGTTTTTTCTTTGGCTTCACCTTTATATTCAAATTGTAAAGTACCAATCATTCTTCCATTTTCAGAAACTTCAGATTCGGTAATCAATTTGCCATATTGTTTTTGAATATGGGTCATTTCTTCTTTAATAAAAGCTTCGTCGGCATTGATTTTAAACAAAGTCACATTTGATTTAGCGTCCATGTTTATTTCAAAAACAGGAGCTAATCCTATTTCAAAATCAAAGGTAAAATTTTCGTTGTCCCAAGAAAAATCAGGATTGGCTTTTGGAATGGGGTTCCCTAAGATATCCATTTTTTCAGCTACGATAAAATTATTCAAACTATCTTGTAATAATTTGTTTACTTCGTCTATCACAACAGATTTCTCATATTGTTTTTTAATCAAAGACATCGGTACAAATCCTTTACGGAAACCAGGTATACTGGCTTTCTTTTTATAATCAGTTAGTACTTTGTCTACTTTGGGTTGAAAATCGGTTTTGTCAATAGCAATCGTAACCACTGCATTCAATGCGTCAATATCTTGTTTGGTAATGTTCATTCTGTTGAATTTTAAGGAGGTGCAAAATTACAGTTTTTTTTAAGAAAAGAGAAATGAGAGAAGAGAAAATAGATTGTTTTCAATAAAATAATTGATAGATTGACGAATCGTTAGTGATTTTCTCTTTTGTATTCTTCTAAAAAATCGTTATTTTGTAAATCGATTATGAAACACGAAGCTCTCAAACCCGTCATTCAATCTCTTCCGAACAAACCGGGAGTATATCAGTATTATGACAAAGAGGGCAAAATTTTGTATGTAGGCAAGGCCAAAGACCTCAAGAAAAGGGTTTCCTCCTATTTTTCTAAAAACCACGACAATGCCAAAACGCATTTGTTGGTCAAAAAGATTGTAGAAATCAAGCATATCGTGGTCAATACCGAAACGGATGCTTTGTTGTTGGAAAATTCGCTGATCAAAAAATACCAGCCACAATACAACATCATGCTCAAAGATGACAAAACCTATCCTTGGATTTGCATCAAAAACGAAGCTTTTCCTCGCGTATTTCTCACTCGAAATGTCATCAAAGACGGATCGGAATATTATGGTCCGTATGCTTCGGGACGAATGGCGCATGCATTGATGGATTTAATCAAGGCTTTATATCCCATTCGCACGTGTACCTTGGATTTAAGTCCCAAAAAAGTGGATTTGGGTAAATACAAAATTTGTTTGGAATACCATATAGGTAATTGTAAAGGCGGCTGCGAAGGTTTGCAATCTCATACCGATTATTTGAATGACATCAGCGAAATCAGAAATATCATCAAAGGAAATTTCAAATCGGCTTTGATTCAATTTCAGGAATTGATGGAAGAATACGCCGGTTTATTACAATTTGAAGAAGCTCAAAAAATCAAGGAAAAGATTGAACATTTATCGCATTATCAAGCTCGATCTACAGTTGTAAATCCATCGATTAGCAATGTAGATGTCTTTAGTATTATTTCAGATGAGAGCTATGCGTATGTGAACTTTTTCAAAATCATGAATGGGGCTATCATACAATCGCATACAACCGAAATCAAGAAAAAATTGGATGAAACCGATCGGGAAATTTTGGAACTGAGTATATTGGAAATTAGAGACAAATTTCATTCCCAATCCAAAGAGATATACGTGCCTTTTGAAGTTGATGTAGTGGATAATTTGACGGTAACTATACCCAAAATCGGAGACAAAAAACACATTTTAGACTTGTCCTTGCGCAATGCCAAATATTACCGCCAAGAACAATGGAAACAACAAAAAATAGTAGACCCAGAAAGACATACCAAACGTATTTTGGCTCAAATGCAAAAAGATTTGCGATTGCCATCGGAACCCATACATATTGAATGTTTTGATAACTCCAACATACAAGGAACCAATCCTGTAGCGGCTTGTGTAGTCTTTAAGAATGTCAAGCCCAGCAAACAAGATTACCGCAAATTTAACATCAAAACGGTGGAAGGACCCAATGATTTTGCTTCGATGGAAGAAGTAATTTATAGAAGGTACAGCCGCATGCTGGAAGAACAAGCCGAATTACCCCAACTCATAGTCATAGACGGAGGTAAAGGCCAATTGGGTGCTGCTTTGAAGAGTTTGGAGAAACTGGATTTACGAGGCAAAATTGCTATTATTGGTATCGCTAAACGTTTAGAAGAAATTTATTATCCCGATGATCCAATTCCTTTGTACTTGGATAAATCATCCGAAACCCTGAAAGTCATCCAACACTTGCGAAATGAAGCGCATCGATTTGGGATAACCTTTCACAGAGAAAAAAGAAGTAAAGCCGCCATCACGACCGAATTGGAATTAATACCCGGAATTGGCGAGCAAACCGTGTTGATTCTGATTAAACACTTCAAATCAGTCAAACGAGTCAAGGAAGCTACCTTGGAAAAATTGACTGATGCGGTAGGAAAAAGCAGAGCTGAAAAAATATTTGCATACTTTCATGAAATTTCACAATAAATTTTTATTGCATTAACATATTCATCGTATATTTGCGATGATATGAAGCATACTATAAAATTTAATCCATATGATGTCGAAGCAATCGAAATGGCTCGCTTTGCCAAAGCATTGGGACATCCGGTAAGAATAGAAATTTTACGATTCTTGGAAAGCCAAGCTTGTTGTTTTACAGGAGAAATCGTAGAAGTATTCCCTTTAGCACAATCTACTATCTCACAACATTTGAAAGAATTGAAAGAGGCCGGTTTGATTCAAGGCGAAGTGAATCCACCCAAAGTAAAATACTGCATAGATCAGGTAAATTGGCATAAAGCTCAAAAATTATTCAATGAATTTTTCAATCAAATGTCGGATGTTTCAAGAGCATGCTCCACCTAATTTTGATTTTTTTTATCTTATATCATCGTATTTTTACGATATTAAAATTCTGATCCCTATAGCTATCGGGACTAAAATCTAAAATCTAAATTCAAAAATCCATAACACATGATCATTAAAATCCTAGGAACCGGTTGTCCCAATTGCAAAAGAACTGAAGCAATTGTCAAAGAGGCTCTAGCTGAGTTAAAAATAGAGGCTACCATTGAAAAAGTAGAAAATATACTAGAAATAATGAAATACGACATTATGTCTACACCGGCAGTAGTCATTGACGAAGTAGTTAAGATTAAAGGTCGAGTACCGAGCATACAAGAAATCAAAAATTTATTAATGTGCTAATGTGCTAATGTGTCAATGTGCTAATTTGATAATGTACCCGAAATTTCTCGTATGAAAGCAAAATTAAAATTTCTCGACCGTTATCTCACACTTTGGATTTTCCTTGCCATGGTGATGGGTGTAGGATTGGGATATTTCTTTCCCAATATCAGTCAGCTTTCAGAAAAATTCACCATTGGAACTACGAACATTCCTTTGGCAATCGGATTGATTTTGATGATGTATCCACCGTTAGCTAAAGTAGATTACACCTTATTACCCAAAGCTTTTCACGATCGAAAACTCATGGGTTTATCCTTGTTTCTCAATTGGATCGTCGGTCCGATTTTAATGTTTGCATTGGCCATTATATTTTTGAGAAACGAACCGGAAATGATGGTTGGTTTGATACTCATTGGTTTGGCTCGATGTATTGCCATGGTTTTAGTGTGGAATGATTTGGCTGGAGGCAATAGAGAATATGCAGCATTACTAGTGGCGCTAAATAGCATTTTTCAAATCATTGCCTACAGTTTTTATGCTTGGTTGTTTATCAATTTTTTACCCAAAGCTTTGGGATTAGGAAATTTTGACATCCAAGTTCCTATGGATGAAGTAGCTAAAAGTGTCGCTATTTATTTGGGAATTCCCTTTCTAATGGGATTTCTCAGTCGGTTTTTTTTAGTGAAATGGAAAGGACAAGATTGGTACAATAGAAAGTTTATTCCCAAAATTTCACCTATTACTTTGTATGCACTTTTGTTTACCATTGTATTGATGTTTAGTTTGAAAGGCGATAAAATTGTGGAATTACCTTTTGATGTATTGAAAGTGGCTCTTCCGATGGTGATCTACTTTGTGTTGATGTTTGGTATCAGTTTCTTCATTGCAAAGAAAATGAATGTTCCTTATGACAAAAGTGCATCGGTGGCATTTACTGCTTCGGGAAATAATTTTGAATTGGCGATAGCAGTAGCCATTGCCGTATTTGACATCACCTCAAAACAAGCATTTGTAGGTGTCATCGGACCATTGGTAGAAGTTCCCGTACTGATAGCATTGGTTAATGTGTCCTTATGGTTTAAAAAGAAATATTATATAAAATGACTTATAACGAATTAAAAAAAACACTTGCAACCAGTACTGAAATCAACTTCATGCTTCCGGATTACACGTTGATTCCCCAACATTTTCACGTGACTGAAATGGGTAATATTACCAAACATTATATT
The DNA here is from genome assembly GCA_011391075.1 of Flavobacteriia bacterium. GTDB lineage: Bacteria > Bacteroidota > Bacteroidia > Flavobacteriales > Flavobacteriaceae. The sequence goes on from JAABRF010000052.1 coordinate 9,347, forward strand.
GATTGTGGAAACACCATCCGAAAGGAAAATAAAGTAAGTTTTCAGATTTGGTTTGCTGAAGATTACGAGCATCGACTTACTCCGTCCAAATTTTTGAAAATTTTACAAGCCTCAGAACCCTTGATTACTGATCCAAATGCAGAGGTAGAAGTGGAATATCAAACTACTCAAACCATTGGGAAATGGAGCCTTTCATTTGATAAAGAACACTTCTTACTGATGGATTTACACACTACTTGCTTAGCAAATGATCATTGTGGCATCACTGAAAAAAAGATGAAAATTTCATTAAAAGAATTGGGGAAACCTAATACTTGTTGCGAACCTCATACCACTTGTTGCTAATTAAAATTGACTTGTAACATGAATCCCAATTTAAAAATAACCATACAAAACGCATCCCATCAATCCATTTCTAACGAAAGAAAAGAAGTGTTACAACCTTTGATTGAGTTCATCCAAAACAAATTAAACGACAATCAACCCATACTTTTAAATTTTATTTGCACCCATAATTCTCGACGCAGTCATCTCTCTCAGATATGGGCACAAACCATGGCAACTTATTTTGATATTCCAAATGTTTCCTGTTTTTCCGGTGGAACAGAAGCAACAGCAATGTTTCCAAAAGTAGTTGAAACGCTCCAAAAACAAGGTTTTGAAATACTATATTTGGCAAATGGCAACAATCCGGTGTATGCCATCAAGTACGATCAAAATGCATTACCCATCATCGGGTTTTCAAAGACCTATTTTCACGATTTCAATCCTAAGACCGACTATGCAGCTGTGGTAACATGTAGTAGTGCTGATGAAAATTGTCCGGTTGTATTAGGCGCAGAAAAAAGATTGTCTATACGATATGAGGACCCAAAAGTCTTTGATGGAACAACAGAAATGGATAAAAAGTATTGGAATAAAAGTTTGGAAATAGCCTCGGAAATGTATTTTGTATTTTCTAAAATTAAATAAGTGATGTCAAAAATTTTACTATTCCTATGGGTAACGATGTTTCCCATAGTGTTTTTTTCACAAGAAAGCATGGATGATTTCGTAGATCAATTTGATTACGAAACGCGAAACGACATGAAGGTCAGTAGCAAAGAAATGATTGATTTGATCAATCAGAAAAAGGCTGTTTTATTGGACATTCGATTTGAAGAAGAATATCAATCATGGAATTTCCCCTTTGCCTTACACATCGCTTTACCCGATTTGCCGGAGAAGATGAACACATTGGACCAAAAAACACTATATGTGACGGCTTGTCCACACAATGACAGAGCCATCATAGCGATGATGTATTTAAAATCGAAAGGATATAAAGTGAAATATTTGTCGGAAGGATTATTAAAACTCGCTGATTTTTTGCGAGGTGACAATGCTAAGAACTTTATTGATTAATTAGCTAATGTGCTAATGTGTTAATGCGTTGCACTGAGCTTGTCGAAGTGTCGAAATGTGCCAATTATAAATTCAAAATTCTCCCGATACCTATCGGGATCAAAATTCAAAATATTTCAATGTTTGATTGGACCCAAAACCTAGCCGATTGGCTTGTATATAACGCCTTCGGAATTTCTGAAAAATCACACTTAGGTGCGGCACTCAACTTTTTCATCTATGACAGCATCAAGATTTTAATTCTTTTGTTTGTCATCATCTTTTTGATGGGGATTGTCAATTCATATTTTCCGGTGGAGAAAGTTCGTAATTTTTTATCTCGAAACAAACTGTATGGGGCAGAATATTTGATGGCGAGCTTGTTTGGCGTGGTCACCCCTTTTTGTTCTTGTTCCTCCGTTCCCCTATTTATTGGCTTTGTAAAAGGCGGTATTCCACTTGGCGTAACCTTCGCATTCTTGGTTACTTCGCCTTTGGTCAATGAAGTGGCGATTGGGATGTTTCTCGGTATGTTTGGGGTAAAAATCACCATCATTTATGTAGTAAGTGGCATTTTATTGGGAATGACCTCAGGATTTATCTTACAAAAGATGAAATTGGAACCACTGCTAACTCCTTGGGTAAAAGACGTATTGGCACAAGCTCAAAGAGAACAAAATGCTTTTGAAGCAGATCAAATACCACTCAAAGAGCGATTGCCTTTTATTTGGGAAGAAGTTAAGACAATATTAAAAGGTGTCATCCCTTATGTTTTAATCGGAATCGCCATCGGTGGATTGATGCATGGGTTTGTTCCCGATGGATTTTTTGAGAAATATATGCAACGAGACAATCCATTTGCAGTACCTATGGCAACGTTACTCGCAGTGCCGCTTTACGCCAACGCAGCGGGCATTTTACCCATAGTTCAAGTATTGGTAGCCAAAGGTATTCCCATTGGAACCGCCATTGCTTTCATGATGGCAGTGGTGGGATTATCTTTACCCGAAGCCCTATTGCTTAAAAAAGTAATGACTGTAAAGTTGATTGCCATTTTCTTTGGTGTCGTTACATTGTGTATTATTTTTTCGGGATACTTGTTTAATTTGATTTTATAACTAAATTTATATATATATATGAAATCGCCATTAACAACTAGTTTGCGTAAGCAAACACCGATAAATATAAAGGCGATACCATATATGACCGCTAAAAAAATAAATTTTACATATATGAAAACCAAAATTATCCTTACTTTATTCGCCTTTGCGAGTATCACCAGCCTTTTAAGTTTCTATACTTTAAAAGAAAAACAAAACATATCGGAAGGAGATGCTACTTACAAAGTCATTTTCTACGAATTGGGTTCTGTAAAATGTATTCCCTGTCAAAAAATGCAACCGATTTTAAAGTCTATCGAGGAAAAATACGGTGATCAAGTACAAGTGATTTTTTATGATGTTTGGACCAAAGAAGGTAAAGAATCGGCTAAAAAATTTGAATATGATTTGATTCCAACGCAAATTTTTACCGATGCTAAAGGCGTGGAATTTTTTCGTCACGAAGGCTTTCTTCCAGAAGATGAAGTAGTAAATGTGTTGAAAAAGAAAGGGGTGAAATAATGTGCTAATGTGCTAATGTGGTAATGCGATGCACTGAGCTTGTCGAAGTGTGCTAATGCGATGCACTGAGCTTGTCGAAGTGTGCTAATTTGCTAATGTGTTAAATCAAGGACGAATCAAAAACAACAATTTATGAAAACAATATTTTATACCATCTTTTTAAGTATTAGTTTATTTATTTCTGCTTGCAGTGGAAAAGCCCAAAATGAAAACCAAAAAGAATTGGTTCAAGTTACCGGGCCCAATCGTATCGAAATTCTCGACTTTCACAACGAGCATCGATGTGTTTCGTGTTTGGATATTGAGAAATATACCAAGGAGACTTTGAGTACTTATTTTACCCAAGAAATAGAATCCGGAAAAATTACTTTTACACTCTTAAATGCCGACGACCCCAAAAATGAAACAATGGTAGAAAAGTATAAAGCATATGGTTCTACTTTGGTACTCAATGTAGTAATTGATGAAAAAGAAACTGCTTATGATATCACTGAATTTGCTTTCATGAATTGTGAAAATAAAGACAAGTTCATTACCGAATTCAAACTGAAAGTATCTGAACAGTTGGCCAAACTTTAATTATAATGCAAGAATTTTTAAAATCTTTTCTCGACGGTAGTTCGACCCCATTCATTTCAGCTTTGGTTTTGGGTTTGATGACAGCCATCAGTCCTTGTCCATTGGCAACCAACATTACTGCTACGGCATTTATTTCGAAAAATATTTCCGACAAGCGCAAGGTTTTTTGGAGTGGTGTGGTTTATACCTTGGGTAGGGCTTTTAGTTATACCAGTATTGGTTTGGTATTGTATTTCGGAGCAAGCAAATTTCATTTGGCAAGATTTCTCAATCAAAACGGCGAAAAATTTCTCGGACCATTATTGATCTTATTAGGACTTTTTATGTTGGGAGTAATCAAACTCAATTTCTTAAAAGGCTCCAACTTTACTGAGAAACTATCTGAAAAATTTAAAGACAACGGACTGTGGGGATCCTTTTTAATTGGAGCTATTTTTGCGTTGGCATTCTGTCCGTATAGTGGCGTTTTATATTTTGGAATGTTAATTCCCTTGACAATTGCTAGCGCTTCGGGATTGTATCTTCCCATCATCTTTGCCTTCGGGACGGGTATTCCGGTTATCATTTTTACCTATTTGCTAGCTTATGCAGCCGGAAGTGTTGGCGTATTTTACAATCGCATTACTCAAATTGAAAAAGTCATGCGCTCTATAGCAGGTGTAGTTTTTATCCTAACCGGCATGTATTACATCATGCTATTTTGGAAAGTTTTTTAGTCATTTCTTTCTATCCCTAAATCCTTATAATTGTGAAAATGTTCTTTTTGCTCGTTAAAAATCTTTTCATCCACAACAAAAGTATCTGTCCATGAGTCATGCCAACCTCTACAAGGTGATCCTAATAATGAAAATTGGTAAAAAGGCACCATCCTGGACAAAGAACGCAACAAAGCCGTTTTATAGGTAACTTGTTCCCCAAATTGATTTACTACTAGGGTTCCGGTAATCAATTTTCCTATGGTCTTTCCCAATTTGTATTCCATTATACTATAGTAAGACAATTGAATGGATACTGTAATTAATAAATTTAAGAATGGATTAATAGCGTCAAAATCTTCAGGAGAGCCATTTATGCCACCAAAAGCAATTAACAAACCATACACTACTCCAATTAATATAATGAGTATGTAAAAAACAATAACATCTACTATATAGTTTGCAAGTCTTTTACCATGTCCAGCCAACATAGCTTCAGTGATTTTAAAATCACTATAATTTAAAACTTCCATGTTAATTTATTTAAAAATCAAATATAATAAAAACTTCTAGCTTCTAACCTTCTAATTTCTAACTTCTAATTTCTAATTTCCTAAGACCCACACATCACACAATCTTCCGGATTGTCTTTGGATTGCTGAATCAACGCTTTCAATTCTTCGGGAGTAAGTGGTTTATCTATCTCTTCTTCTTTCTTTTTAGAAACCGTAAACTGGATGGCATTGACTGCCGATTTGGTTCTCAAATAGTACATACCGGTTTTTAATCCGGATTTCCAAGCGTAAAAATGCATTGAAGTGAGTTTACCAAAATCGGGATCTTGCATAAACAAGTTGAGGGATTGCGACTGATCGATAAAATAGCCCCGATGGCGCGACATGTCGATAATGTCTTTCATTTTCATCTCCCACACCGTTTTGTATAGTTCTTTCAAGTCGGATGGGATGGTATCAATGTTTTGAATAGAACCATTGGCCCGGATGATTTCTTCTTTCATTTCATTGTTCCAAAGCCCCAATTTGACCAAGTCTTCCAAAAGGTGTTTGTTGACCACAATAAACTCTCCCGACAATACCCGACGTGTATAGATATTGGAGGTATAAGGTTCAAATGCTTCGTTGTTTCCTAATATTTGAGAAGTGGAAGCTGTGGGCATTGGGGCAACTAAAAGTGAATTTCTCACGCCATTTTGCATCACTTCTTTTCTCAATTTACTCCAATCCCATCGACCACTGAGTTCTTTTTCCTCAATGTCCCACATGTTGAATTGGAAGATTCCTTTGGACATTGGTGAACCTTGGAACGTACTGTAAGGTTCTATTTCTTTCGCCAATTCCATAGAAGAAGTTACGGCTGCAAAATAAATTGTTTCAAATATTTCCTGATTTAAAACTTTAGCAGCATCGGAAGTAAAAGGCATTCTCAATAGGATAAAAACATCGGCTAGGCCTTGTACGCCCAATCCTACGGGTCGATGACGCATATTGGAATTGCGGGCTTCTTCTACGGGATAATAATTCTCATCGATGACTTTGTCGAGATTACGCACAATTTTCTTGGTTACTTCAAAGAGTTTTCTGTGGTTAAACTCCAAAGTTCCATCTTCTTTTTCGGTTATGTATTTGGGTAGAGCAATAGACGCCAAGTTGCAAACTGCCACTTCATCGTGGGCTGTGTATTCCATGATTTCAGTACACAGATTGGACGAACGGATGACGCCTAAATTTTGGTGATTGGATTTGCGGTTGACGGCATCTTTGTAGAGCATGTAAGGATTTCCAGTTTCGATTTGAGCTTCCATGATTTTTTCCCACAAATCACGAGCTTTGATGGTACGTCGGCCTTTACCTTTGGTTTCGAAATCAATGTATTTCTGTTCGAATGCTTCCCCATAGGAATCAAATAATCCCGGACATTCATTAGGGCACATCAAAGTCCAATTTTCGTCGGCTTCTACTCTTTTCATAAACAAATCGGGAATCCAAAGGGCATAAAACAAGTCACGTGCTCGCAATTCTTCTTTACCGGTATTCTTTTTTAAATCTAAAAATTCGAAAATATCGGCATGCCAAGGTTCGAGATAAACGGCAAAAGCTCCTTTTCTTTTGCCCCCACCTTGATCCACATAACGAGCTGTATTATTATACACTTGCAACATGGGAATAATGCCATTGGAAGTACCATTTGTACCCCCAATATAAGAACCTGTGGCTCTTATATTGTGAATGGAAATACCAATACCACCTGCGGACTGAGATATTTTGGCTGTAGTTTTCAGGGTTTCATAAATACCATCGATGCTATCTTCCTTCATTTGAACGAGAAAACAGGAGGACATTTGCGGTTTGGGCGTTCCTGAATTAAACAAAGTTGGGGTAGCATGTGTAAAAAAGAGTTTGCTCATCAACTCATACGTTTCGATAGCCGCATCGATATCTGCCTTGTGGATTCCAATAGCTACGCGCATCAACATGTGTTGCGGACGTTCGGCTATTTTTCCGTTTATCTTCAGCAAATAGGATCTTTCAAGTGTTTTAAATCCGAAAAAGTCGTAGTTAAAGTCTCGGCTGTAAATGATGGTCGAATTGAGTTTGTCTTCATTTTTCTTGATGATGGCATAGACATCCTCAGCTATCATGGGTGCATGTTCCTGTGTACGCGGGTTGATGTAATGGTACAAATCATCGACTACTTCGGTAAATACTTTTTTGGTGCTTTTATGCAAATTGGACAC
>JAABRF010000053.1 GCA_011391075.1 Flavobacteriia bacterium
ATTCCAAAGTTTTGATTTCAGGATCTTTTCCTAAATGTCCGATTAATTGTACTTGATTTCTTAATGTGTTCATGATATTTGATTTTTAAGTCCCGATTCCTATAGCACAACTGTTGTGTGGTAGGTCTACCGGGACGGTATGGTTATTATTTTATAAGCTAATTTGTAATAAATAGGTGCAGCAACATAAATCCATAAATACACAAACGATTACCATTTGTGTATTTACGGAAATTGAAGTTTATTTGCCACCCAACAAAAGCAATTCATTGCCTACGATATCGGTAACGTAACGCTTTACGCCATCTTTGTCTTCGTAATCTCTATAAGTCAATTTACCCGAAATCCCTACTTCTTTGCCTTTTAGTAGATATTTTTCAATGATATCTACCGGCTTGCCCCAGAAGGTCACAGTATGCCATTCGGTAGTTTCAACTTTTTGCCCTTGTTCATTGAGGTAAGAATCATTGGTTGCAATGGTCAATTTGGCCATCTTTTTTCCGGATTCCAAAGTTTTGATTTCAGGATCTTTTCCTAAATGTCCGATTAATTGTACTTGATTTCTTAATGTGTTCATGATAATAATTTTTTAAAATGTGTAAAAACTTTTTGCCGTATCAAAACATTACTTTGAATTCGACACTGCAAAGAACCGGCGACTCCAGAAATAAAGTCGGTTATTAGTCGGTTATTTTCGTATATAAACGGTTGTTGTCGTTTAATAAAATTTAAAACATTATTATTGAGGTGTTTACGAATTTAGTAAAATATATATTTTAGAAATTAAATAATTTAGTACCTTGCCTTTGAATTGATTCATTCACATTAGGTTAGAATAAATAAAAAAAAGAGGCAGAAATGAATTCAAGAATAAAGTATATCGAGTTAAAAACAGGTTTTTCAGATGATGGACCGGCATGGATTGGTCTAGTGGAATTTTCGAAAACAAAAAAAACAGTATATTTCAACGGAAAAGCTTTTAGGCATTTGGCAAAGGGAAACTATGAAGACGTTGAAACAGGTGAATCTTACTGGATATCAGGTGTTAAGAAAAATGGAGAAGATCGACACTATTTTGGAAAAGGTAAAATAATGATTGATAAAGAAATCGTTGAATCCTATCTTAAATGGAGAGAATATCCTGAATCAAAATCTAAAATATTTGAAATTGTTGACATTCAGAAAACGGATAAATCAAAGTTTACCCTATTAATAAATGAAAAATTAGAAAAAGGTTTCGACTTTAATTCCTTAATTAGAAAAGAAATCCATACTCTTTTAAATGATGAATTGGAATTTTTAATTGCCTATAGTTGGGAAACTGAAAAAAATTCAATTTACAATAAAGGCAGACGTTCTGTAAAAAAATATAGATTGAATCTAGAGAATGAACAATTAAAAAGAAATTTATTACCACAAATATTTTGATGGTTTAACTTTTTCTGTAACAACATTTGGATCCAATAATGACTTTAAGCGCATCAACTTAATGTCTCTAATATTAATGGTAAGCATATTGGTACCGTAATAATATCGAAACTTAACTTTTTGAGATTTTAAAATCGCTTCACACATCTCATCATTTAATGAATACCTCATTTTCACTTGATTGTAGAAATTTTCATTGATTCTAGTAATCTCTTTCACATGGGTTGAATCAATTCTTTCGATTTTCGTTTCTTCTGTAGTTGCTCCTTTAACCAATTCTTGCTCCATAGTTCCTATTGATAATGGAAAAACTATACTGTCCGTAACTAAATAACACTCTTGCGTCATTGTTTCGGCATCTTTAGTAAATCTTATGAGATTTGACACAGATACATGCCTTTGTTTCATGCTATCTATTACGACTAAAAATGTTTTATCAAATAATAATACTTGACTCCACGATTCTGAAGGTATATAAGTTGCGGTGAAAATGGAGCGAGTAGATTTTTTCACGTCATCATATTCCTTCTTCACATTGGGAAAAAAAGGATTGGCAATTCCACAACTCTTTATAGTAAACAACAGCACCAAAATCCCTAAAAACGAAATAAAATGTAATGGTTTTTTCATAAAATATATTTGAAATTTATAATTTTTCATAAAAAAAAGGATAGCATAGATTGGATATAAAACACAATAATTATGCCAATAGGCGGCTTATTTTAATTTAATAATCCAACTTTTTAACCTAATATTGCAAACTCAATTTTTTGAAAAAAAACATAAAATTGAAATAACAAAAAAACTTCAACATGTCTCAAACCTACATCGGCTACCATTTTACAATCGTTCCACTCCAACCGGCATCTGATATTCTCATGGCTGAACTCGGTGAAATCGGGTTTGAAAGTTTTGTAGAAACTGAAACCGGCTTTTCTGCCTTTATTCCCAAAACAGATTGGAATCCCGATGCATTACATAAATTACAAGTGCTCAACTCCGGTGAATTTAGCATCGTTTACGAAAAAGAAGAAATCGCTCCGGTCAATTGGAACAGTGAATGGGAAAAGAATTTTGAACCAATTGAAATCGAAAATACGGTCAGTATCCGTGCACCATTTCACGAGGTTGGAACCGTTCAATACAATCTCATCATCGAACCCAAAATGAGCTTCGGTACCGGTCACCACGAAACGACACACCTGATGGTGCAACATTTGTTGAAATTGGATTTACAAAATAAAAAAGTGTTGGATATGGGATGTGGCACTGCTGTATTGGCCATTCTTGCTGAAAAACTGGGTGCACAACCTATTGATGCCATTGACATCGATCCTTGGTCTTATGAAAATGCTTTGGAAAATGTGGAACGCAATGCTTGCAAATACATTTCAGTCTATGAAGGTGATGCCAATTTGCTGACAAATCAAAATTATGATGTCATCATCGCCAATATCAATCGCAATATACTACTACAAGATCTCAGTACTTATACCAAAGTCCTCAAAAAAGAAGGCATATTGCTTTTGAGTGGTTTTTATGTGGAAGACATTCCTTCAATTAACGAGATTGCATCACTTAACCATTTAGACTTAGTTTTAACCATTGAGCGAAACAATTGGGTAGGATTGCGTTATATTAAAAATTAAAATTAAAATACTTTTACACACTTAAATAAATAGTAAAGTGCGTATTCATATAACCCTTTTCCCTACATTTTTACTTCTTCTTATTTCACCTTTTCTTTGGAGTCAAACGAAACTTTCCGGTCACGTGATAGATGTCTTCACCAAACTGGAAATAGCAGATGTAGAAATCATCGAAGAAAACACTAACGTAACCTTTTATTGTGATACCAAGGGTTCTTTCCAAATACTCATTCCTATTGAAAAAGGAAAATTGGTATTGAAGAAGGAAGGTTACTATTCAAAAAAATTAGACTTTGACGGCTCAATGGATTTTGGAACTATTTTTCTTTCCTCTGAGTCAATTTCACTTGATGAAATAACCTTACTTACACAAAGTACTATCGATAAAGTTCAGCAAATCCCTATTCATTACACTCCTATTCAGAATTTTATTAACAAAACCGCTCAGGGTGAATTGATTTATGGATTTAAAAACATTCCTTCCGTATATATTTCTGCGCAAGGTGGCGGACTGGGAGATGGTAAAATGTCTATTCGAGGTTTTGAACCTTCTCAAACCCAAATCGTAATCAATGGTATAAATGTCAATGACATGGAAACCGGTTGGGTATATTGGAGTAACTGGAGTGGACTTACCGATCTTACTACCCAAGTAAAAATGAATTCAAGCCCATTGGGAAGTGCTTTTGTACAAAATTCTTTTGGTGGGAAAATTGAATTGAATACCCTTTCAGAAAAAAATCAAACTTTTTCTCGACTGCAATCTGTTTTTGGAAATGACGGCTTTTTAAAAAATACTTTTTTACATCATTTTTACGATGCAAAAAACAATGTACAATATCGCTTTCTATTGGGTAAAAATTCTTCCAATGGTTCCATTAAAGGAACCTCATCAAAATCCAACACCTATTATATTGATTTTCAAAAGAAATTTAAAAAACATATTCTCAAAGGCTTTATAATGGGTTCACCTCAATGGCATGGACAACGTTCGGCCTACGTTTATCACATGGCAACTCTTTCGGATTATTTAAATTACGGAATAGATTACAACTACAACTTTGGCTATAAAAATGGAATTCCTACCAATTGGACAGAAAACTATTTTCATAAAAATCTCCTTCAATTGCAATGGAAATGGCATATTAAATCCAACACTTCTTTGGAAACTCAAATATATACTTCCTTTGGAACCGGCGGAGGTAGTTATGAATCAGGAAATACACCCGAAGGTGTTTTTCCATCAAGTCCAACATGGAGAAATCTTTCAAATGGATTAGTCATGTGGGATAAAATTACGGCCTATAATAGCGGAGAAGTCGTTTCCTTATCAGATGGAAGTTGGATACAAAGAAATGACCAAAATTCGCTTTTTCAATATGTGAATACGCCATTTAATGCAGGATTGACAAAAATTGCTTTTTCCAATAAACATCATTGGATTGGAGCCAATTTCCATTTTCAAAAGAAAATTCAAGACAAACTCGATCTTTCTTTTCAATATCAATTTCGGTTTTCACACGCTGATAATTTTGACAGAATTTCAGATTTGTTGAGCGCTGATGCCTACATGACTTTTTTTGACCAAAATAATGTAGGAAATCAATACAATACCTCTTATCCTGTAAATCTTCTTACAGCATGGAATCTATTAAAAAAACCTGCCTCTTACGAAAAACTAAATTTTCACTATCAATCTAATATTGCTTGGCATGATTTATCGGGAAGTGCATCCTATCAATTAATGGATTGGAACTTTTTTACACAATACAATTTTTCATTGCAACAAAATAAACGAACCGACTTTTTCAATTATCTCTATACTGATTCTGAAAGTACATCCGACCCAGTTCTACAATCTGGCTTTGCTGCTCTTTTAGGAGTGAGGTACACCCAGAAAAACCATTCCACAACTGTATTCAGTGGTTGGGCTTCTCAACCCAATCGTTATGAAAACCTGTTCTTAAATTTTAAAAACGATTTGAATCCGCATTTAACTAAAGAAAATGCTTTTACAATTGAATTAAACTACCAATATAAAAACCCAAATTCATTATTTACCCTTGCTTTGTATAACACTTTTTGGAAAAATAAATATACAACCCTAGCCTATGAAAATCCGGAAACACATCAAACAGGTACGGCATTTTTATCGGGTGTAAATCAGCATCATTATGGAATGGAAAGTGTTTTTTACAAACAATGGCTTCCACAATTGGAAACCCAATTGGCTTTATCAATTGGAAATTGGGAATACAACGGAAATGCCACAGGCAATGCCTTCGACTTTTCACAAAGTAATATTGGAAGTGTGGATATTCCTTTAAATCATGTTAAAGTTGGTAATGCTGCTCAATTCAAAACGTATGTTTCACTCCAATACAAACCTAATTCAAAATGGGAAATAGAAGTGAGTGAACAATATTACGGAAAATTGTATTCCAATCTAAATCTAAATACGGAAGGAAATCCAAGCATAAAACTTCCAAACTATTTTTTGACAGATCTGCGATTTAAAAAAACTTTATATCAAACCTCCGATGTAGAACTGAGTGCAAATTTTAACATTCAAAATGTGCTGAACTCGAAATACATTTCAGAATCTGCAACCAATTATATGCTTACTGATACTATTGATAATTGGAAAGGAATTGCCGTAAACAATAAAGTGTTTTTTGGGTTGGAGCGAACTTGGCAATTGGGATTTAATCTCAATTTCTAAAAACTCCATAAAAAAAACCGCAACGATACTTTATTTGCTCATTGCGGTTATTGTTATGATGAAAAGTCAATTATTTCTTAGCTAAAGATATGGAAGCTTTGATTTTTAATGCCTGCAAAACCTTGACTCCTTCCTCTACATAGACATCCTGATTCAATTCTTTGTGCCAAATTTCTCTTTTTTTGGCCAACAAAGTGTCCTTGGTTATCAGAACTTTTTCATACGCTGCCGAATAAAATTCCAATCCGGATTTATAGTCATTGATAGGATCAAATTTTTTGGCTTCGTCAATATTCTTCTGTATATCAGCTTTATAAGCTTTGTAACTCAATGGGATATTATTCTCTTTTTGATTTTCACTCAACCAAAGGGCATTTTGATCAATCAATTGAAAATTTGGATCTTTCTTAACACGTTCTTTGCCTTCAGTTACAACTTGATCAAAATTCTCATACCCATTCCATTTTACATACATAGCTGGAGCTATTTTATCCCATTCCATCGGATACTTTTCATCTCTTTCGGCTATGTCCAAATAGGAATATCGGGTGGGAACAATGATATCAGGAACTACTCCTTTCAATTGGGTAGAACCACCGTTGATGCGGTAAAACTTCTGAATAGTCATTTTAACCGAACCCAAGTCTTCTTTATAATTGGCATAATCGTTCAGTTCATAAAAATTTTGAACCGTTCCTTTCCCATATGTTTGTTTGCTACCAATAATCACAGCTCTATTGTAATCCTGCATAGCCGCAGCAAAAATTTCAGAAGCCGAAGCAGACAATTCGTTGACTAATATGACCAAAGGACCATTCCACAAGGTTCCTACCTTGTCATCTTCTTTGATTTGAGGTCTTTCTCCTCTAAATTTCACTTGTACCATAGGTCCACGATCGATGAATAAACCGGAAATTTCAATGGCTGTTTTCAAAGAACCACCTCCATTATCTCTCAAATCTACCATAATACCCACAACGTCTTCATTTTTCAAACGTTCTAATTCTTTTTCCATATCAGTAGTAGAATTATGGAAATTTTGACCATCCATATCAAAATAGAATTTTGGAAGATTGATCAAACCGTATTTTTGACCATCTTTCAAAATGATAGATGATTTGACAAATGTTTCTTCAATCTCCACAATATCTCTAATTAAAGAAATAGTTTGAATAGTTCCATCTACTTTTTTTAAAGTCAATCTCACTTCTGTACCTTTTTTACCTTTGATAAACTCAATGGCATCATCCAATCTCATCCCTACAATATCCAACGGTTCTCCATCTCCTTGAGCTACTTTCAAAATCAAATCACCAACTTCCAATGCTCCGGAGCGCCAAGCTGGACCACCAGAAATCAATTCAAATACCTTGGTGTATTCTCCGTCTTTCTGTAATCGGGCACCAATTCCTTCTAATTTCCCAGACATGGAAATGTCAAATAATTTTTTTACTTTGGGGTCAAAATAACTGGTGTGCGGTTCAAATTGAGCAGTTAATATATTGAGAAAAATGGCATAATAATCATCCTGATCTAATTCATTCAAACGCACATACAATTCATCCATGTTTTCTTTGGTTTTGTCCAAAGATTCTTTTTCCAATGCAGCAAAATCTTTTTTCTGATAAGTAGAGTCAGCTTTATATTTGTCTTCTTCTGCCATTTCTTTATCATATAAAGTGCCTAAGTAACGTAATTTCAATTGTTTTCCCCATGCGGCTGACATATCTTTTTTAGAATTTGGGAAAGACTTGGTTTCATAATCTACACTATATATTTCGGGGGTATTTATATCAATAGGCTTACTCAAAATTTCTTTGTAATAGGCTTTAGATTCTTCTAATCTCTGTGTATAACGATCGTATACCAAATAGAAAAAGGTCAAATCATTAGCCAAAATTTGATTGTCAATTTTGGTTTTAGATTTTTCAAATTCTTGAATGTCTGATTGAAAGAAATAATGTTTGGATGGGTCCAAATACTCAATAAAATCCTTGTAAATTCCTTCCGAAAACTGATCATCAATCGCTTTGGGTTGATAATGTCCTTCCGTCAGAATATAAGTCAACACTTGAAGAATCGTCCGATCTTTTTCAGGATTGGGTTGGTTGTTGAAATTAAAACTGAGTAATAATCCTGCAATCAGGACTACTGGAATAAGAATTTTATAATTGCGTTTCATAAAGGATATGATAAACATAAAGTGAATAGTTACTTGGATTGATCTTCTGATTTGACCTTATATCTTATCGAATGTTACAATCCGAAGTTTTACAGTCAAAAATTATTCCAAAATAATAGCAATTAATTCACAATCGCAAATATTTATCAGAAAAATCTTGTTAATATTTATTTACGGTCAGGAAACCCAATGATACAGGAAAAGTGGTATTTTTGACCTCATAGAATAATTTGAAACAAATTCATTAAAATGGAGAAAAGACCTTTAATTTTGATTACCAATGACGATGGCATTACAGCTCCAGGGATACGTCATTTAATAGAAGCAATGAATGAATTGGGTGATGTAGTAGTGGTTGCTCCAAGCAGTCCACAAAGTGGTATGGGACATGCAATTACCGTCAATAACACCTTATTTGTCGAACCGGTCAATATTGACAATGGCCCCCAAATCGAGTATTCTTGTAGTGGAACTCCGGCAGATTGTGTCAAATTGGCGGTCAATGAATTGCTCAATAAAAAACCTGATTTGTGTGTTTCCGGTATCAATCACGGATCAAACTCTTCCATAAACGTCATCTATTCAGGTACAATGAGTGCCGCAGTAGAAGCAGGAGTAGAAGGAGTTAAAGCCATTGGATTTTCGCTTTTGGATTATTCATGGAATGCCGAATTTGATCATCTCAAAGAATACATCAAAAGAATTGCCCAAAATGTATTGGATAATGGTTTACCCAATGGGGTTGTCCTCAACGTCAATATCCCCAAATCAAAAGATAAAACCTTTAATGGGATCAAAATTTGCAGACAAGCTCGTGCTTTTTGGGAAGAAGAATTTGACAAACGAGTCAATCCTCATGGCAGGGAATATTACTGGCTTACCGGAAAATTTGTAAATATGGATAAAGGCGAAGACACCGATGAATGGGCTTTGGCACACAACTTCATTTCCATCGTTCCGATACAATTTGACATGACTGCTCATTACTTTATTGATGATTTAAATAATTGGGAAATATAAAATTATATTTTATTGATTTTGTAAGTTTTTAAAACATTATTTTATTTTATAGCAAATAAAATAGTGTTTTTATTATTATATGATATTTGTCATAAAAAATAATTAGGAGATTTATATTTTTGCAAACGTATCATTTCAAATCATATTTATTATACGCAAAGTTGAATTTTCAATCCTAAAAATGTTTTTTTAGGCTAATAGTAAATAAGAAAAGTAGCATTAGAATATTTGAAGTAATTAAGAATAATAGACATTAAAAAAAATTAGTACATAAAATCAGATTAAAAAAAAGTATAAAAATAAAATTGCTTTTAATCTGATTATTAAGTAGTTATATATTTTTACTTATCTAAATTTTAAATTTTAAAAAAAAATATTCCTACTTTCGCGCAACATTTTTAACAAACTGACATCTATAGGGAAAGTATCATTAAAAAGTTAAAAATTTTTAAGTGGAGTGACCTGAAAATCCATAAAAGAGTAAGGAGTGGTAGCTGAAAAACTCAAGAGTAAGCAACAAAATAATTAACATTATTAAAAATGAAAAAATTCTTATTATTATCATTAGCTTTAGTTGTGTCTAACGTATTATTTGCACAACTTCCTAAAGGATTACCAATTTTAGTTGGTAGCTCTAACTTAGGTTTATCTTTTGGATCTACTCAAGCAAAATATGATGGAGAAGATGTAGGTGATAAAACTAAAACTACAAATTTCAATTTCTCTCCTATCGCTGCTTACACTTTCGCTGAAAACTTTGCAGCTGGTTTATTAGTAGATTACACTATGACTTCTGAAAAAGAAGGTGATGCTGATGCAGTAAAAGGTTCTACTTTCATGGTAGGTCCATTGGCTCGTTATTATTTCCCTACTGGTGGTGTATTCCCATTCGTTCATGGACATTATGTATTTGGTTCTATGAGTGCTGAAGGAGAAAAAGTTGCCGGTATCTCTGCTTGGGGTGCTGCTGTTGGTGTTGATGTTCCTGTTTCTAAAGGAGCTTTTGTTGACGTATCTTTAG
Source organism: Flavobacteriia bacterium (assembly GCA_011391075.1). Taxonomy (GTDB): domain Bacteria; phylum Bacteroidota; class Bacteroidia; order Flavobacteriales; family Flavobacteriaceae. The sequence goes on from JAABRF010000053.1 coordinate 10,023, forward strand.
GATATGGAAACACTACAGTTAAACCAGAAGGATATGATGACTACAAAGAAGTTACAGGTGCTATTGAATTCAAAGTTGGTTTGATGGTTGTATTGGGTGCAAAATAAGACCCATTTTGAATGATACTTTCTCTATAATTTAAGTATAAATAGCTACTCTTCGGAGTAGCTATTTTTTTTATATACCTTTGTACTTCCAATATTTAAAATAGCATACTATGTATAAACAAATGCTCATCGGTTTTATATTAAGTCTGTTGGCAACGATAGCAGGCAGTTATCTCTATTTGGAATTCTTCTCTCGTGAGGGATTTGAACAAGCATGGAAACTGATGCTTGAAAACAAGTTACAAGGCATGGTACTCTCTTTGGGAGCCATACCCAATCTTTTGTTGTTCTTTGTCTTTTTGAAGAGAAGAGAAGAGTACAAAGCTCGTGGCGTATTATTTGGAGTTGTTTTGGTAGCTTTTGTGGTTCTATATTATAGATTTATATAACGTTATGAATGCGTATCCAGATAAGTTATCTTGGGTAATGACATTTCAAATTTATCATTATAAAGCAAAATTAACTTTAAACATCTAGTTGTTTTCCTTGAAAACAAGGACAAATTTCCTATTCTACAATGAAATATTACCTCATAGCCGGTGAAGCCTCAGGCGACTTACATGCTTCCAATCTCATGAAAGCACTTTTACAAGTTGATAAAAATGCTCAATTCAGGTTTTGGGGTGGAGATTTGATGAAACAAGTCGGTGGAACAGAGGTAAAACACTACAAAGACATGTCTTTTATGGGTTTTTGGGAAGTCCTCAAAAACCTTAAAACACTTACCGGATTTATCAAAATTTGTAAAGCAGATATTCAATCCTATCAACCGGATGCTGTTATATTAATTGATTACGCGGGATTTAACCTTCGTATTGCCGCTTTTTCCAAATCGATAGGAATTCCCACTCATTTTTATATAGCTCCCAAAGTTTGGGCATGGAATGAAAAAAGAGTTATCAAACTCAAAAAATTTGTCGATCATCTCTATGTCATCTTTCCGTTTGAAAAACCTTTTTTTGAAAACAAACATCAGTATCCGGTACATTTTGTTGGGAATCCACTCCAAGATGTGATTTCAAATCGAAAAACTATTGATGAAAAAGAATTTCGCAAAAAATATAGTTTAAACGACAAACCAATCATTGCATTATTACCTGGAAGTCGTACACAAGAAATCCTGCATATGTTGCCCTTGATGTTGCAAATGTCAACTCATTTTAAAGACTATCAATGGGTTATTGCCGGAGCGCCCAATCGGAATTATGAATTTTACAAACCTTTTATAAATAATCTACCCGTAGGTTTTGTTCCCAATCAAACGTATGATGTTTTGAGCCTTTCCTATGCTGCTTTAGTTACTTCGGGGACAGCTACTTTGGAAACTGCTTTGTTTAAAGTGCCACAAGTGGTGTGCTATCATTCCAGTTTTGTATCTTATCATATTGCCAAATACTTGGTCAAGGATTTGAAATATATTTCGTTGGTCAACTTGGTTATGGATGCACCGGTAGTAACCGAACTCATCCAAGGGGATTTTAATGAAACCCGTCTTCATACTGAATTAAACGAAATATTACAAGCGCCGAGACGTGAAAAAATGTTTGAAGATTACAGAGAATTGGAAGAAAAATTGGGAGGTTCCGGAGCTTCGTATAATGTAGCTAACATCATTTGGAAAAGTTTATCAAAAAGATAAAATAATTTATTACTTTTATCGGGTCATTCGCTTGGAGCGAAATCATATATATTATCTTTAAAATCAATTGCTATGATAAAATTAGATCAATATATCCCACTACACCTATGTATATTTTTGAGCCTAGGCATCATTTTGGGGTATCATTTTCCTGTTTCTTTTCCCTATATCTTTTTAAGCGTAATCATCTTATTTCTCAGCCTTTTATGGCTATGGAAAAAAGGTAAAAAATACCTTTTTCAAGGCGTAAGTTATATCCTGATTGCAGCTATGGGAATAGGTGTCATTGGGCTACAACTCCCTAAAAATCAAAGCAAACACTTTGTCCATTTTAACCAGCCCAACCTTCCCAAAATTATTCAAATTGAAAGTGTACTCAAATCCAATCCGTATCAAGAACGCTACTTTGGAACTGTCATTCAAATGGGAGCAAAACCTACTCAAGGTAAAATTGCTGTTTTAGTGCAAAGAGATTCAAATACAATTCCATTAAAAATGGGTCAACTTATCTTAGTACATTCTTCGTTTTCTCCTTTGCTCCCACCCAAAAATCCTCATACTTTTGATTATGCTCGTTATTTGAGAAATCAAGGTATTTATTCACAAATTAGCTTAAAACACATTGAAATATTTCATTTACTTGATTATCCTAAAAGTTTAAAAATCAAAGCCGGATTATGGCGTACTCAAATACAAAATGCACTCCAAAAATACCCCTTTGGAAAAGATGAATTTTCCATCATCAATGCTTTGGTTTTAGGAGATAAACAATTCATCAGCAAAGATGTACAAGGTAATTATGCGGCTGCAGGTTCCGTTCATATACTAGCCGTTTCGGGATTGCATATTGGGATTATATTTATGATATTGAGTTGGTTATTGAAACCTTTGCAATCACTTAAACATGGCAAACTCATCGTTGGAATGGTGATTGTTACCTTATTGTGGATTTATGCACTCATAACAGGCATGAGTGGATCGGTAGTTCGTTCTGTAACTATGTTTAGTTTTATAACTGTTGGTATGCTCGTCAACCATCAAAAAAGTTCAATTCTATATGCTTTATTTTCATCCTACTTATTACTATTATTAATTTACCCATTATATATTTTTGATGTAGGATTTCAATTGAGCTATTTAGCCGTCTTGGGAATTGTACTTATACAACCCAAATTGAATGAAATTTTTCCAAAAATTAAAGTGAAATTAGTCAAAAACATTTGGCAACTCATCACCGTTTCGTTAGCGGCAACTTTAGTCACTTTGCCTATGAGTTTGTATTATTTTCACCAATTTCCCGGTCTTTTTATATTGTCCAATGTGGTGATTGTACCGGCAATGGGCTTGATTTTAGGAATGGGTTTACTAGTCGTTTTTTTAGCCAATTTGAATATCCTTCCCAAAATATTGGTTTACATCTACGATTTTATTTTATATCTTATGAATCAATTTATGGCTTGGATTGCCCATCAAGAAACATTTTTATTCAAAGAAATTCCTTTTACATTGACAGATACTTGGGTAAGTTATTTAGTATTAATAATGGGTTTGAATTGGATTACACAAAGAAAAAAGCATTTGTTTTTTACTTTTTTGGCATCTTTAATTTTATTACAAACTGTTTTCATTTATGAGAAATGGCAAATGAAGAACTCATCCGAATTAATCGTTTTTCATAGATCAAAAGCAACCCTTATTGGGATTAAAAATGCAGAAAAATGGCAAGTTCTTCATACTTCAGATAGTTTGCTTTTGGATAAAAACAGTTTTCTTAACAACTATAAAACCGCTCTTCATTTGGAAGAACCTTCAATCCTCAAAATGCAACAAAACATTTTGAAAGTGGACGAAAAATCAATATTAGTTATAGACAGTATCGGGGTTTATCAAAATTTGAAAATCAAGCCTCAATATATTCTTTTGACGCAATCGTCTAAAATTAACCTTGAAAGATTAATCCAACTTTACCAACCTAAAAAGGTCATCGCTGATGGTTCCAATTATCCCTATTTGATACAAAAATGGAAACAAACTTGCGAGCGATTTCAAATTCCATTTCACCATACAGGCACACATGGCGCATTAATAATAAACTAGACCTTAATGCAATTATAAAGGGTTCTTTTAATAACTTGTATCTATTTGAATCACTATGCCCTATTTTTTATAGGGTATGTGTAATTTATTTTGTTTATTTTATATATTTGACCCCAATATAACAAAACAACTTAACAACTATTCAAATGGGCAAAAAAGTAAACTTCATCGTGCTTGGTGCTTTAGTATTAGTCAGTCTAATATTTGGATCGGAATATCAAACCATTGGGAATTTGGAAGAAATCAATGCGGGAGACACTGCTTGGATATTAGTAGCCAGTGCCTTCGTTTTGTTGATGACGCCTGGTTTAGCTTTTTTTTATGGTGGTATGGTCAATAAAAAGAATGTGATATCTACTATGCTTCAAAGTTTTGTAGCCTTGGGTGTTATTAGTTTGGTATGGGTCATCGTAGGATTTAGTTTGGCATTTGGAGACAGTTTGGGTGGAATTATTGGTAATCCGTTGACTTATTTTGCCTTTAAAAATGTGAGTATAGCTCCCAATCCAACTTTTGCTTCTACCATTCCATTTGTGTTATTTGCCATGTTTCAACTCAAATTTGCCATCATTACACCGGCATTGATAACCGGTAGTTTTGCTGAACGCATTAGATTTAGAAGTTATATTCTTTTTATAGTTTTATTTTCACTCTTTATTTATGCACCATTAGCACACATGACTTGGCATCCCAATGGATTGTTTCGCAATTGGGGCGTATTGGATTTTGCCGGAGGAACCGTAGTACACATGTCTGCAGGTTTTGCAGCTTTAGCGGGTTCACTTTACCTCGGAAAAAGAAAGCATCAAATTGAAGAACCTGCCAATATTCCATATGTCATATTAGGTACAGGATTACTTTGGTTTGGTTGGTTTGGTTTCAATGCAGGTTCAGCATTGAAAGCAGATTCAAATGCAGTTATTGCCTTTGCCAATACCAATATTGCATCGGCTACAAGTATGATTGCATGGATCTTTTTTGATCGTTTTAGAGGAAAAAAAATGACAGCCATTGGAGCCAGCATTGGAGCAATTGTGGGATTGGTAGCCATAACACCGGCAGCCGGATATGTTAGTATAGGTCAAAGTATTTTCATTGGATTTGTTGCTGCCATTATCAGTAATTTAGCCATATCATTTGTCAATAAAACTTCTTACATCGATGACACTTTGGATGTATTTCCAAGTCATGGTGTCGGTGGAATTGTAGGTATGCTGCTCACGGGTGTTTTTGCAAATGGCGTTGGTTTGATTCATGGGGAAACACAAACATTTTTCTATCATTTATTGACTTTGGGGCTAGTTGCCGTGTTTACCTTTGGTGGGAGTTGGGTCCTATACAAACTTGTTGACATGGTATTACCCATTCGCGTCACAGAGACACAAGAATTGAGAGGATTGGATGATTCTCAACATGGAGAACAGGCGTAATCATTACAACATACTAAACCCCAAGGGTTTTAGAAACCCTTAGGGTTTTATGACCCAAAATCCTTGACTAAGGTTTGATAACCACCCTAACCCCTTCGCTATGACTCGTAAACTCGGGTGCATACATACATTGAATCGTGGTGATACCATTACTGAAATCACCCGCATTATTGGCTCTCAAATCGTACTCAAATACATAAACACCTTTACCTAAGTAGCTGAAAAAGAAATTGGTAGCAGCATCTTTCGTGCTTTCGTAATAACCTAAACTGTCTTGATATTTGTATTCAGAAAGAACATTAATCGGTTCAAATCCGCTGGCACGCATATCTTTCATATGCACAAATTCCATATCGCGATCTACTTTCAATTCGATTCGAACACGTACTAAATCTCCCACTTTTACTTCCGTTCCATCCTTGATTTCAAAGAGTTTTTCTCCGGTATCTGTGTTTTGTTTTAGGAATAATTTCTTGCTCAATTGCAATGGAGTTTCTGCAAAAGTAATTTTATCCAAGTTTTCAAAATACTGCCAATACAATCCACCCCAAGCGATGCCTTTATCGGTTTTGGTCAAACTAACCGTTGCTTGTTCGGGTTTGATTTCCTCATTATTCCATGAGGTTTT
>JAABRF010000054.1 GCA_011391075.1 Flavobacteriia bacterium
GAAACCACAACCGGATGCTTTTTGGAAACATGAGCAGCCAATTTTAAAAAGTGTTCCAACTCTGTTTTATTGGACACCACATTCATGGCAGCACCCGATAGCACGTAGCTGGGACGAATCAAAACAGGAAATCCCACTTCATCCACAAAATTAAACACATCTTCCAAAGTACTCAGTTCTTTCCATCTAGGTTGATCTACACCCAATTTGTCCAACATCATCGAAAATTTATTTCGATCTTCGGCTCTATCAATTGATACCGGCGAAGTTCCCAAAATAGGTATATTTTCTTTGTGCAAACGCAAAGCTAAATTATTGGGAATCTGTCCGCCTACAGAAACAATGACACCTTTGGGTTGCTCGATATCAACTACATCCAAAACCCTTTCAAATGACAATTCATCAAAATACAATCGGTCACATACATCGTAATCCGTACTGACTGTCTCCGGATTGTAGTTGAGCATCACCGAACGGTAGCCTTGTTTGCTGACCGTATTGACAGCATTGACACTTCCCCAGTCAAATTCTACACTACTACCAATTCTGTATGCACCCGAACCCAAAACGACAACTGATTCTTTGAAATCATCAGGTATCGAATCGGAAGTTGTGCCATGATAGGTAAAATACAAATAATTGGTTTGAGCCGGAAATTCACCTGCCAAAGTATCTATTTGTTTGACTACCGGAACAACGCCCATTTGCTTGCGATAAGATCTCACTTTCAAAATGGCATCTTCCATGACTTCATCCACACTTTTTAAAATGATACGTGCCAATTGAAAATCAGAAAATCCTTTCTTTTTAACATCCCACATCAATTCTTTACTGATTTCTTCTAAGGCGTTAAAACCTGTCAGAAAATTTTCAGTTTGTATGATGTGTTCCAATTTGTATAAAAACCACTGATCAATTTTGGTGAGTTCATGTATTTTTTGAACAGAAAAACCTTGTTTAAATGCATGTGCAATCACAAAAATTCTAAGGTCGGTTGGTTTTTGCAAATCTTGTTCGATGTCCAACGAAACCAATTCTTTGTTGGCAGTAAAACCATGCATTCCCTGACCTATCATACGCAAACCTTTTTGAATGGCTTCCTCAAAACTACGTCCAATAGCCATAACTTCGCCTACACTTTTCATTGACGACCCAATCTCTTTGGTCACTCCCGAAAATTTATTTAAATCCCAACGGGGAATTTTCACCACTACATAATCTAAAGATGGTTCAAAAAAAGCAGTCGTTTTTTTGGTAATGTTGTTGGGTATTTCGTAAAGATTATAGCCCAGACTCAACTTAGCAGCTACAAAAGCCAAAGGATAACCTGTTGCTTTGGAAGCCAATGCCGATGAACGGGACAATCGGGCGTTGACCTCAATAACTCTGTAATCTTCTGAAAGCGGATCTAAGGCATATTGCACGTTACATTCCCCGACAATACCTATTTTACGAACAATTTTGATGGCAATTTCTCTCAATTTGTGATATTCCGAATTGGTCAAAGTCTGCGATGGAGCAACCACAATACTTTCTCCGGTATGAATACCCAAAGGATCAAAATTTTCCATATTACACACCGTAATACAATTGTCGGAAGCATCTCGAACCACTTCATATTCCACTTCTTTCCAACCTTTCAAAGATTCTTCCACCAAAACTTGTCCCGAAAATGAAAAAGCTGTTTTGGCCAAAGTTTCCAATTCTTCATCGTTATTACAAAAACCACTTCCTTGACCGCCTAGCGTAAATGCTGCTCTCAAGATGACCGGATAACCAATAATATGAGCTGCATTTTTGGCATCTTCCAAACTCAAAGTGGCGATACTTTTGGCAGTTTTAACTTCGATTTCATTCAATCTATCGACAAACAATTCGCGATCTTCCGTATCAATAATGGATTGAACCGGAGTTCCCAAAACCCGAACCTTATATTTTTCGAAAATTCCATTTCGATATAAAGCCACACCACAATTCAACGCTGTTTGACCTCCAAAAGCCAACAAAATACCGTCCGGTTTTTCTTTGATAATTATTTTTTCGACAAATTCGGGCGTAACCGGTAAAAAATAAATATGATCGGCAAGTTCGTTAGACGTTTGAACAGTCGCAATATTGGGATTGACTAAAATGGTTTCAATTCCTTCCTCTTTCAATGCTTTAAGAGCTTGAGCTCCGGAATAGTCAAATTCGCCGGCTTCACCTATTTTTAAGGCTCCCGAACCGAGAACCAATACTTTACGAGGTTTGTTAAGAGTCATGTTATTGGGCTTTGTATTGTTTTATGGCAGCTAAAAATTCGTCAAATAAAAATTCGGTATCGGTTGGTCCACCCGATGCTTCAGGATGAAATTGGGTAGAAAAAAAGGGTTTTGAAACGTGTTTCAAACCCTCATTAGTATGGTCATTTAGATTGATAAAAAGTGGCTTCCAATCTGACTGAAGTGTGGTATCATCAACCGCATAACCATGATTTTGCGAAGTGATATAAGCCGATTGGGTATCTACTTTTAAAACCGGTTGATTGTGACTGCGATGACCATATTTGAGTTTGTACGTTTGCGCACCTTGTGCTAATGCCATCAGTTGATGTCCCAAACATATCCCGAAAATCGGCTGTTCCTTGCGGAATGATTCGGATAAATGTTGGATAGTCAATTTACATTGTTGAGGATCACCCGGTCCATTGGAAATAAATAAACCATCGTAAACTTCATTCGCATAATCATAATCCCAAGGAACGCGTATTACAGTCGTATCACGACTCAATAAATGTCTGATGATGTTATTTTTGACTCCACAATCGATTAGTAAAATGCGATTACTTCCATTCCCATAAACTTGTTTTGTTTCAATACTGACTTGTGCAACCAAATTATCTTCATTGGGATTGTAAAAATCGACTTCCTCATTATTGATGATGATCTTACCTAACATCGAACCTTTTTCTCTTAAAATTTGGGTCAAATGTCTAGTATCTATACCGTAAATACCTGGTACATCAGAAGTTTTCATCCAATCATCCAAACTCATTTCGGCATTCCAATGATTGAATTGGAAGGAATATTCGGAAATAATCAAAGCAGAAACCTGTATGCGATTTGATTCGTAAAATTCAAGCATTTGCTGATTTTCAGACTGGAATGGAACGCCATAATTCCCTATGAGTGGATAGGTTGAGACCAAGAGTTGACCTTTATAGGAAGGATCCGTTAAACTTTCCGGATAACCTGTCATGGCGGTATTGAAGACCAATTCGCCGGATACAGATTTTTCTGCTCCAAAAGCATACCCTTCAAATACAGTTCCATCTTCCAGAACTAGTTTGGCGTGTTTATTCATTTTTTATTGAGAATTGGGATTTGAAAAAAAATTCTAATTTGCTCGGGACTTGAGATTAAAACGTTTGCCCGCAGTAGCGAGAGTTTGGATAAACTTGATTTTTTATACTTGTAAGCTATTGTTTTTGAATTATATAGTTACTAAAATCTGAAATTTACGTACTTCCGTAAAATGGTTTATGCTACTCCTATGAAGTCATCCTTTTGGATGTTGCGAACATATTAAACTTTGGTGAATAGGAAAGTTAAATTTCATTAAATTCACTTTTAAGTTTTTAACAATTGTTATTAAAAAAAAACGCCTCCGAAAAGAGGCGTTTATAAAAATTATTTTTTTTCATCAGTCAAATCGAAATTGATAGGATGTTTTACTTTTTGAGGTAAAACGGCTATTTCAATAACGTCTTTCATATCGGTAATGTAGTGGAACTTGAGTCCTTTTACATAGATAGGTTTGATGTCTTCCACATCTTTTCTATTTTCTTCACTCATGATGATTTCTTTGATATTGGCGCGTTTGGCAGCCAAAATCTTTTCTTTCACGCCACCAATAGGTAACACTTTGCCCCTTAAGGTAATTTCACCGGTCATGGCAATATGCGATTTTACTTTGCGTTGCGTGAAAACTGACACCAAAGAAGTCAACAAGGCAATTCCGGCACTTGGACCATCTTTAGGTGTTGCACCTTCAGGCACGTGAATGTGAACTTTATATTTATCAATGACTTTGGGTTCGATGCCAAAAGTTTTTGCATGCGCCTTGATGTATTCCAAAGCAATAGTTGCCGATTCTTTCATAACTGTACCTAAATTTCCGGTAATGGTCATACCACTTCCTTTTGAAATTATAGATTCAATATACATGATATCTCCTCCATTTACGGACCATGAAAGTCCGGTCACAACACCGGCTACTTCAGTTTTTTCGTATTTATCTACACCCAAATGGGTAACGCCTAATAATTCTTTTATTTTACTTTCAGATAAATCCACTTCATAGGTTTCATCCATTGCTTTGGATTTTGCGGCATAGCGTACCAGTTTAGCCAAGCGTTTTTCGAGGTTTCTCACTCCCGATTCTCTCGTGTATTCATCAATGACCAATTCCAATTCTTTGGTTCCCAATTTGATGGCATTTGCTTCCAAACCGTGTTCCTTCAATTGTTTGGGCAATAAATGTTTACGTGCAATTTCAACCTTTTCTTGTAAGGTATAACCGGTCAATTGAATTAACTCCATGCGATCGCGTAATGCCCAAGGCACGTCGTAAATATTGTTGGCGGTGGCTATAAACAGAACTTTGGATAGGTCGTAACCCATTTCCAAATAATTGTCGTAGAAAGACCCATTTTGCTCCGGATCCAATACTTCGAGCATGGCTGAAGACGGATCGCCTTGATGTGAATTGCCTAACTTATCAATTTCATCCAAAATAAAAACAGGATTGGAAGTTCCAGCCTTCTTAATAGATTGCAAAATCCGACCCGGCAAAGCACCTATATAAGTTTTGCGATGACCTCGGATTTCGGCTTCGTCTCTCAAACCACCCAAAGACATTCGAATATACTTTCTATTTAAAGCTTCGGCAATGGAATGCCCCAAAGATGTTTTACCAACACCCGGAGGACCATACAAACACAAAATAGGAGATTTCATATCACCTTTTAGTTTGAGAACTGCCAAATGTTCAATAACCCTATCTTTTACTTTCTCCATGCCTGAATGATCTCGATCCAAGATGCGTTGCGCTCTTTTAAGGTCGAAATTGTCTTTGGAATATTCGTTCCAAGGCAATTCTAACAGTAGATCCAAATAACTACGTTGCATAGAATATTCAGCTACTTGCGGATTCATACGTTGCAACCTAGCCAATTCTTTATGGAAACGTTCTGAAGCTTCCTTGCTCCATTTTTTGGATTTGGCTTTCTTCTTCATTTCCTCAATTTCCTCGTGATAGGAAACTTCGCCCAACTCTTCTTGAATGGTTTTCAATTGTTGGTGTAGGAAATATTCGCGTTGTTGTTTGTCCATGTCGGTGCGCGTTTTGGACTGTATATCTTGCTTTAATTCAAGACGTTGCAATTCAGCATCCATTTTACGCAAAGTCAACAAAGCCCGTTCTTTTAGATTGGGTTCGTTGAGTAGTTCTTGTTTTTCATTGGCATCCAATTCCATATTGCTGGAAATGAAATTCAATAAAAAGGTTTTACTATCAATATTTTTAATAGCAAAACTAGCTTCAGTTGGCAAAGCAGGATTCAAATGAATGATTTCCAATGCTTTTTCTCTTACAGAATCAATGATAGCTTTAAATTCTTTATCTTTTATAGCCGATCTATCTTCTTCAAAGACAAGACTTTCAGCCACCAAATAAGGCTCTTTTTTCACCAATGCACCTACTTTGAAACGTTTGGTACCTTGTAGTATTACAGTGGTATTGCCATCCGGCATTTTGAGTAACTTCAAAATCTTGGCTACAGTACCCACTTCATGCAAATCAGCCAATTCGGGATCGTCCACTTTTTCGTTTTTTTGAGCAACCACTCCAATAATTTTATCTCCTTTATTGGCATCTTTAACCAATTGGATAGAAGCGTCTCTACCGGCTGTAATCGGAATGACTACTCCAGGAAACAAAACTGAATTTCGTAAAGGTAAAATGGGTAATTGGTTGGGAATACCTTCTTTGTGAATTTCCTCTTCATCTTCCGAACTCAACAAAGGAATAAACTCTGAATCTTCTTCAATGCTATCTAATGACAGATTGTCAAATGCTTTTATTTTAAATTTTGCCATATAGGTGTTTTAGTCATTTTGTCAGGAAACAAAATTCGTTGCAAATATACTGTAAACCGATTAAAATTTAATTTATTGAAATCGTGATAATTACAAATCATTTCCCAAATATACGCCTCTATATTTCAATAATAATGCCAATACATTTGGAATATCAAAACAAAAAAAATTGCATTTATAGCATCAAACTTTGCAATGGCACTTGGTAAGGAAAGGCAAAAAGCTGATAATCTGCTCCATTGAGCCAATCGGCTTCATTTTTTTCTGCAAGAATCACAGGCATTCTTTGTTTGGTATTGTGGATTTTTGACATGATTTCATTGGCTTGAGTGGTGAGTATGCAACAAGTATTTTTGATTTCACCTGTCGCTTTATCAATCCATTGTGAAGTAATTCCTGCAAATGAAAATAAAGTATTATCGAGGTTTTGTATGAGATATTTCTGTTTGTTTTTACCTTTTTCATCCAACCATTGCCATTCATAAAATCCTGTGGCAGGTATCAAACAACGGTTTTGAATTGCATTTTTAAAAGATGCTTTTTCAGCTAAAGTTTCAATTCGGGCATTGAGTGTTGATTTTTGAATACTTACATCCTTTGCCCAATGCGGAATCAAACCCCATTCGTAAAAGTCAAAATGGGTCGAATGTGGTAAGGTTACTAAAATTTTGGGATGTTCAAAACCATTGATGACCATTTTGGTAACTTGTGATTGTGTCATAGGTAGCTTCTTTTGAAACCTATGTTCCAATGTTTGAGCATCAACCGACATTTGAAAATAAAAACACATTTGATTTTAGATTGGCGATTTTAGATTGGCGATTTTAGATTTCAAATATTTAAAATTCCAATGACTTGTGACAAAAATAAGGAATTAGCTTCAGATAGTTTGTGAAATCGAATAAAGTTCTAATTTTGCACCATAAATTAAAGGTTCATATAAGCCTAATTCGTCAAACTTATCGTCCTGATTGACCTGTAACAATACAAGCGTGGTATCGGGAAACGAGACTTAAATCAAAAAATAGAATGATTTTACCTATAGTAGCCTACGGTGATCCCGTTTTGAGAAAAAAAGGAACTGATATTTCAGCCGAGTATCCTCGTCTCAAAGAATTGATTGACAATATGTATGAAACCATGTACAATGCTTATGGTGTAGGATTGGCAGCACCTCAAATTGGGAAAGATATTCGCCTTTTTATTGTTGATACAGAACCATTTTCAGAAAATGAAGAATATACTAAAGAAGAACGTGATTTTTTAAAAACTTTTAAAAGAGTATTTATCAATGCTCATATTCGCAAAGAAGAAGGCAACGAATGGCCCTTTAATGAAGGTTGTCTGAGTATTCCCGGTATTCACGAAGATGTCACCAGACATGATACTATTCACATGGAATACGTAGATGAAAATTTCAACGAATTTAAAGAAACTTTTACCGGATTGGCTGCAAGAGTGATCCAACACGAATACGATCATATTGACGGAGTTTTATTTACCGATAAAATTTCAGCTTTTAAAAAGAGATTAATCAAAGGAAAATTGGAAAAAATAAGCAAAGGACAAGTCCAAGCTGATTATCCAATGAAATTTCCAAATGCTAAAAAATAAAGTCTTAACAATATCGGATCGTCTTAAAACAACAAAACCCTTTACCAAGTGATAAAGAGTTTTGTCAACTAACCAAATATTTATTACAACGAAAATTTTACTTTTCGATATTTATATAACAAAGTTCGTGCCACAAAATTGTTTTGGGATTGTTAAATGATTGTTAATAAGGAAATTTATTAAAAATAATCCTTTTGATATTATACAACAAGACCAACTTCTGTTGTCGATATGCTACTCAAACTGACTGTTACTATAACAAATGTTTATGTGCATGATAGGAAGATCGCACCAATGCTCCACTTTCCACATGGCGGAAACCCATTTTCATTCCTTCATTTTTATAAAAATCAAATTCTTCGGGAGTTATATATTGCAAAACAGGTAAATGATTTCGAGAAGGTTGCAAATATTGTCCTAAAGTAAGAATATCTACTTGATGATTTCTCAAATCCTGCATACTTTCCAATACTTCATCTCTCGTTTCACCCAGTCCCAACATGAGTCCTGATTTGGTTCGGGCAATACCTGCTTGTTTTAAATATTGAAGCACTTCCAAACTTCGTTCATATTTGGCTTGAATTCTAACTTGTCTAGTCAGGCGTTTTACAGTTTCCAAATTGTGTGAAACTACTTCGGGAGCTACAGCCACAATACGATCCAAGAGTTCATTTTTCCCTTGAAAATCGGGAATTAGCGTTTCTAAGGTAGTATCAGGATTTTCTCTTCGGATGGCTTTAACGGTTTCCGCCCAAATAATAGAACCCATATCTTCCAAATCATCACGATCGACAGATGTTATGACAGCGTGCTTGATTTGCATCAATTTGATTGACCTTGCTACTTTATCGGGTTCAGTCCAATCTACAGCTAGAGGTTTGCCGGTTGCAACGCCACAAAATCCACAAGAACGAGTACAAATATTACCTAAAATCATAAAAGTAGCCGTACCATCTGTCCAACATTCACCCATATTAGGGCAACTGCCGCTTGTGCAAATGGTGTGCAACTTATAGTCACTTACAATATTTCGTAAGGAAGTATATTTTTTACCGGTTGGTAGCTTTACTTTGAGCCATTCCGGTTTTCTTTGAATTGATTCCAATGCTTTGGATATTGATTATAAAGTTAATACTGAGAAAAATAGAAAGTGTACAGTAAATAGTATGAAGTTATCAAATTGAATATTGGTTTAAAAAATCTGAAATCCAATATTAAAGTTTCAATTCATCATTCCACTCTTTAGGTTTAGGATCGTGTAATTTATCGATAGATTTGGCTACAATGGTGGCTACAGTCGCGTCACTGGTAACATTAATGGTTGTTCGCAACATATCCAATGGACGGTCTATTGCAAAAATCAGAGCCAACCCTATGGGTAATAAATCTTTGGGAAATCCTATGGAATCCAACACAACGACCAACATGACCATTCCGGCGCCTGGAACTGCAGCGGCCCCTATGGAAGCTAACAATGCCGTCAAAATAATAATCAGTTGATTTTGAAAACCCAATCCTTCCGGCCATAAAACTTGCATGATAAAGATGGATGCTACGGCTTGATAAAGACTAGTCCCATCCATGTTTACAGTTGCTCCCATGGGCAGAACAAAACTCGCTACTTCACCATCTACACCAATATGCTCCTCTACCCTTTCCATTGTAACGGGAAGTGCGGCCGCACTCGAACTGGTTGAAAATGCCAACATTTGTGCAGGTGCCAATTGCTTCATAAACCAAATCGGATTCTTTTTAGCAAATACCGCAATCATCAACATATAAAAACCATACATTAGGATCAATCCTAACACTACAGTCATTCCATATTTTAATAGTTTTTGTAAAATAACCGGATCGTCTGCACTTACTATAACCGTAGAAAGCAACGCAAATACCGCAAACGGAGCCGTCAACATAATCAAATCTACCATTTTCATAATAACCTCATTGAGTGAATCAAAAAAATCTTTGATTGGCTTTCCTTTTTCTTCCGGAATCAACAGCAAACTAATTCCAATAAACATAGCAAAGAATATCACTTGAAGCATCAAAGTATTATTACTCATTGCCGCCACTGCATTATCGGGGACCAAATCCACTAAAAAATCTAATGGTCCTGCATCTTGTTGACTTTCTGCTGCTTTGAGTTTGTTTTGTAAACCTTCATTTTGCAAATATGTCGTTTTTAGTTTTTCTACGGTTTCAGGGGCAATTCCAGCACCGGGTTTGATGGTATTGGCCAAAACTAATCCAATGACAATAGCTGTTGTCGTTGTTAAAATATACCATGAAAATGTTTTAATCCCTATTTTTTTAAACTTGGAAATGTCTTTTAAATCGGTTACCCCTTTAATTAAGGAAGCCAAAATCAGTGGAACAGCAATGAGTTTTAGCATATTTACAAATATGGTTCCCAACGGACTGATCCAATCCAACATAAAACTTTTACCCCAATCAAAACTTGAAATAACCAATCCGAAGATAATCCCGGAAACCATTCCAATCAATATTTTCCAATGTAATGCTAATTTACCCATTCCAATAATTTTAAAAAGTGTGGAAAGATACTAATTTTTTCTACTTGACTTTAAAAAATTCTTATCTTTGACGCCAATATAAACCCATTAAAAACATTAAAAAATGTCTGGAATTTTAGATTTATTAAACAGCCCAATGGGCAAAACTTTGGTTAATGGTGCTGCTTCTCAATTGGGAATGGACAGCAATAAAGCCGGTTCAGCTATTCAATCTGCCTTACCTTTGATTTTAGGTGCCATGAAAAACAATGCCTCAACTCCTGAAGGAGCACAAGGTTTGTTGGGTGCATTGAGCAATGAAAAACACAGCGGTGGTATATTGGACAACTTGGGAAGTATCCTAGGTGGTAACCAAATCGACGACGATGTTTTACAAGACGGTGCAGGAATCTTGGGTCACGTTTTTGGCGGAAAAGAACAAAATGTTGCATCAGCTGTGAGTAAAAGCAATGGCATTGATATGGGACAAGCTATGAATATATTGAAAGTTGCTGCACCTTTTATCATGGGTTATTTAGGTAAACAAACCCGAGCACAAGGTGTTCAAGACCAAAATGGAATTGGTGATTTATTAGGTGGTATGTTGGGTGGTAAATCCGAACAAAGCACGAGTATGATCAATCGTTTATTGGATGCAGACGGAGATGGTAGTGTCATTGATGACGTAGCTGGAATGTTGATGGGTGCTGCAGGAAAACAAAATTCAGGTGGCGGTGGTATTTTAGGAACATTGATGGGATTTTTTGGTAAAAAGTAAATTTTTCCTGGATTTTTCCATTTTCATTTGCACAACTGAAATAAACATTTACATTTGCAATTTCAATCGCACAAATGAATAAATCCGTAATTATTAACATTATTATTAACTTCTAAGAAATCTAAAGAGGTAAATTTTATTGTTATTATAATATAAGCCTCTCATTTTTGAGAGGTTTTTTTTTGGATATAATTCATTAGCAACATACGACACTAAAATGGAATTAAACAAATACAGCAAAACGGTCACCCAAGACGAAACCCAACCGGCTGCTCAAGCCATGTTGTACGGCATAGGTCTCACAGAACAAAAATTGAAACAACCTTTTGTAGGCATTGCTTCCATGGGTTATGACGGCAATACTTGCAATATGCACTTAAATGGGTTGGCTTATACCTTAAAAGAAGAAGTAAATGCACTCCAACTGGTGGGCTTGGTTTTCAATACCATAGGTATCAGTGATGGCATTACCAATGGAACTGATGGAATGCGTTATTCTTTGGTCAGTAGGGAAATTATAGCCGATAGTATCGAAAGTGTCGTAGCCGGTCATTATTACGACGCTTTGGTTGCCATTCCGGGTTGCGATAAAAACATGCCGGGAAGCATCATGGCGATGGGAAGATTGAATCGCCCTTCTATCATGGTCTATGGAGGCACCATTGCTCCTGGATATTACGAAGGTAAAGAACTCAACATCGTCTCAGCATTTGAAGCTTTAGGTGAAAAAATTGCAGGAAAAATAAGCGAAAGCACTTTTAAAAACATCATCAAAAACGCTTGTCCGGGCGCCGGAGCCTGCGGTGGCATGTATACAGCCAATACCATGGCAGTTGCCATTGAAGCTTTGGGTATGAGCTTGCCTTATTCTAGTTCCAATCCTGCCATCAGTGTGCAAAAAATTAACGAACTCAAAGACGCAGCCGAAGCCATCAAACATTTGTTGGAAAAGGATATCAAACCTTCCGACATCATGACATTTAAAGCCTTTGAAAATGCCATTACTACTTTGATTGCACTAGGAGGAAGTACCAATGCTGTATTGCACATCATTGCTATGGCCAAAAGTGTAAATGTCAAAATTAGTATCGACGATTTCCAACGCATCAGCAATACCACACCACTTATCGCCGACTTCAAACCGGGTGGAACTTACCTCATGCAAAGCTTGCACGAAAAAGGAGGCATTCCCATGGTCATGAAGTATTTACTTCAAAAAGGTCTTCTTCACGGCGATTGCTTGACTGTAACCGGCAAAACGTTAGCTGAAAATCTAAAGGACGTACAAATCCTCGATTTTGAAAGTCAAAAAATTATTTACCCTTTAGATAAACCAATTAAAACAACAGGTCATTTACAAATACTCTATGGCAATTTAGCCGAAAGAGGTTGTGTCGCCAAACTCACAGGAAAAGAAGGCGATTATTTCAAAGGACCCGCCAAAGTATTTGACGGCGAAAAAGAATTGATACAAGGTATTAAAGATCAAAAAATTGTTGCAGGCGACGTTGTAGTCATTAGATACGTAGGCCCTAAAGGTGGTCCCGGTATGCCCGAAATGCTCAAACCAACCTCTGCCTTGATTGGAGCTGGATTGGGTAAAAGCGTTGCCCTTATCACCGATGGTCGTTTTAGTGGCGGAACCCACGGATTTGTAGTAGGTCACATTGCCCCTGAAGCTCACGATGGCGGAACCATTGCCTTAATCCGAGAAGGAGACATCATTGAAATAGATGCACGTGTCAATCAAATCAACGTGTTGCTTACTGAAGGAGAATTGAACCTGAGAAAGCAAGCTTTTGTCAAACCCGAACTCAAAGTTAAAAATGGCGTGTTGTACAAATATGCATTGTTGGTAAAAGATGCTGCTGATGGTTGTGTTACTGACTAATTAAGTCCAAATTTTAATCAAAATTTATGTCACAAACGAATATTTCTTCCATTCAAACCACAGGAAGTTTGGCTTTACTAGACGCCATTGTCAAAGAACAAGTGGATACTATTTTTGGTTATCCCGGTGGAGCGATTATGCCCATATATGATGCGCTTTTTGACCATGCCGACAAACTCAAACACATCTTGGTTCGTCATGAACAAGGTGCTGTTCACGCGGCTCAAGGTTATGCCAGAGCCAGTGGTAAAACCGGAGTTGTTTTTGCTACCAGCGGTCCTGGAGCCACTAATCTCGTCACCGGAATAGCCGATGCCATGATAGACTCTACGCCTATCGTTTGCATTGTAGGTCAAGTCTTTGCGCACTTATTGGGAACCGATGCTTTTCAAGAAACTGATATTCTCAACATCACAGCGCCTATAACCAAATGGAATTTCCAAATCACCGATGCTCAAGAAATTCCTGAAATCATAGCCAAAGCCTTTTTCATAGCCCGTAGTGGTCGGCCGGGACCGGTTTTGATTGATATTAGTAAAAATGCTCAAATGCAAACATTTGACTACAAAGGTTATACGCCTTGTCATTACATCAGAAGTTACCGACCCAAACCCATCGTCCGACCTGAATATATTGAGCAAGCTGCCCAAGTCATCAATCAAGCACAAAAACCTTTTATCATTTTTGGACAAGGTGTGGTTTTGGGCAATGCTGAACAAGAATTGCAGCAATTGATTGAGAAATCCGGAATTCCTGCTGCATGGACTATTTTGGGTAAAAGTGCTTTACCTACACATCATCCTTTGAATGTAGGTATGCTAGGTATGCATGGGAATTTTGCACCTAATGTCCTTACCAACCAATGTGATGTATTGATTGCCATCGGCATGCGTTTTGACGACCGTGTCACAGGAAGGTTGGACAAATACGCCAAGCAAGCCAAAATCATCCATTTTGACATTGACCCATCGGAAATTGATAAAAATGTAGCTACGCACGTATCGGTTTGGGGTGATGCCAAAGAAACGCTCCCATTATTAACAGAAAAGATCGATAAAAAAGAACATACCCATTGGTTGGAAAAATTTATCGAACTCAACCAAAAAGAATACGATACCATCGTACTTCCCGAACTTTTCCCTACCGAAGGCGAACTTACCATGGGAGAAGTAGTGCGTATCATGAGCGAAATGACCGATGGCAAAGCCATTTTTGTATCCGATGTAGGTCAACATCAAATGGTAGTATGTAGATATGCACAGGAAAAAATACCCAGAAGTAACATCACCAGCGGTGGATTGGGAACTATGGGATTTGGGCTTCCGGCTGCTATTGGAGCAAAATTTGGAGCACCCGAAAGAACAGTCATTGCCGTGATGGGAGATGGAGGCGCACAGATGAACATCCAAGAATTGGGAACCATTTTGCAATACCAACCCAATGTAAAAATCGTGATTCTCAACAATTCGTTTTTGGGAATGGTCAGACAATGGCAAGAATTATTCAATGAAAAGAGATATTCCTTTACCGACATTATGAGTCCTGATTTTGTTCATGTTGCCGAAGGTTATGGTATTGCCGGCTTGCATGTAAAGGAACGTTCGGAATTAAAAAAAGCTATTGAAACCATGCTCAAACATCCACATAGTTTTCTTTTGGAAATCAAAGTCAAAAAAGAAGACAATGTATTTCCCATGGTACCACAAGGACGTGGCGTAGCAGATATCGTATTAACAGCCAAAGAAATTTGATTAAACTCAATTCAATCAAATCCTATCACATGCAAAAACAAGAATTTACTTTAAGTGTATATACCGAAAACCAAATCGGATTGATCAATAAAATTGCGGCTATGTTTTCACGCCGAAAAATCAATTTGGAAAGTTTGAACTCTTCGCCCAGCGAAATTGAAAACATTTACAGATTTACCATTGTAGTAACAGAAACGGAAACTGTCGTTAAAAATTTAGTACGTCAAATCGAAAAACTGGTAGATGTGTTCATCGTCTATTACAACACCAATGAGGAAATCATCTGGCAACAAATGGCCTTGTACAAAGTCCCAACGCTCAACATCATGCGCGATGCCAAAGTAGAGCGATTGTTACGTGAGTTTGGAGCCAAAGCCGTTGTCATAAGAGAAGATTACACTGTTTTTGAAACCATGGGACAAGAAAAAGAAATAGACAATTTATTACAGGAATTGGATAAATACGGTTTGATCGAATTTGTCAAAAGTTCGCGAATCGCCATCATCAAAAACAGCGAAGGTATTCACAAAAAAGTATTGGAAATGGAAAAAAATCACCCAATTCCCGAACACATCCACAACGAACATTTAAGTCAACGTAATATGATATTTGATGTGTGATGGGTGATGGATGATGGATGATGGATGATGGATGATGGGTGTTGGATGATGGATGATGGGTGTTGGATGATGGGTGATGGATGATGGATGATGGATGTTGGGTGATGGATGTTGGGTGATGGGTGATGGATGATGGATG
>JAABRF010000055.1 GCA_011391075.1 Flavobacteriia bacterium
TTCTTTTTTGGAGCTTTGTTTTTGTTTGCATTAGACAAAGTTTTACCTCACATCCACATCAATTTTAAAGAATCGGAAGGTGTTAAGACGTCGTGGCATAAAACTACCTTGTTGGTTTTGGCCATTACCTTGCACAATATTCCCGAAGGATTGGCTGTAGGCGTTTTATTTGGTGGTGTTGCAGCCGGCATTGAGGGAGCAACAATTGGTGGTGCAGTAGCTTTGACAATTGGAATCGGGTTACAAAATTTTCCGGAAGGGTTTGCCGTTTCGATGCCTTTACGCAGACAAAATATGAGTCGTTTGAAGAGTTTTTGGTATGGACAATTATCTGCCATTGTAGAACCAATTGCCGCTGTAATAGGTGCATGGGCGGTATTTACGTTTCAACCTATTTTACCTTATGCTTTGGCATTTGCCGCAGGCGCTATGATTTTTGTGGTAGTTGAAGAAGTTATTCCCGAAACGCAACAAGATAAGTACACAGACTTAGCCACTATGGGCTTTATTGCTGGATTTATCATCATGATGAGCATGGATGTAGGATTGAGTTAATTAAGCTTTTCTACAAAAGCTATCTCAGGATTCAAGATTTCCAAGAGTAATGTTTCAATATTTTGTAAAAACTCAGTTTGTCTTTCTATTGTAATATTTGAATCAAAAGTTTTGTTATCTGAAAAATTAACAGCCAAAAATCCGCTTTTATGATTTTTAAAACTGACAATTCCTGCGAGCATTGGGATTGATAAATCGTTTTGTAAATGTTGAGTTATCATGCAACTGTACATCATTACTTGTAAAGCTTTGCTGTATTTATAATTTTGGATATTTTCATCGTAGTTGTATATTTTCATTTGACTCTGTTCCACCTTACCCGTTTTATAATCGATGATACGCAAAGCCCCATTGTATGTATCTACCCGATCGACAAATCCGTGAAAAGTTACGGGATAACCTATTTGTTTAAATTGAAAAGATTCGGTTAGTTCCATTTCCAAAGCTATTATTTTTATGGAATTTCCTTTTTTTAAGTCGGAGATTTCTTGACGAATAAATCTTTTGACAAAGTTGAGTGCAACTTCAAAAATCAGTTTGTTTTTACCTTCATCCAAACTGCCATTGACATATACTTTTTTAAAATTTTGAATAACTAATTGATTAATTCTTGTATAGGATTTTTCCATTTCTTGTATTTCTAGAAATGTTCCAATAAATGGACTGTAAAAATCTTCCAATGATCTGTGAACTACTGTTCCCAAGGTGTTGTCGGCAACGGTTTCTTCAATTTCATCCAATTGAGGAATTTTTAAAATCTTCTGTCTGTAGAAATCCATAGGATTGTAGAGGTAACTAGTTAGTGCAGAAGGAGAAATTCCTTTTTGAAGAATTTGTTTTAAAGTTTCAACGATAGCAATATTTTTTGCAACGGTTTGAAGTTGAATAACATCTGTTGGGACTTGTGCATCAGCAGTTTTGTTTTTTATATCAGGGTTTTTCCAGAGTAATTGGGTGATGTATCTGCTTTTTTCGCCGCCACCGAAAGTATCGGAGTCTGTATTGTAAATGAGGGTTACTTTTTCAGAACGTTGCATGATTCTGTAAAACAAGTACGATTGAGCCATTTCCTCTTCCAAATAGGTAGGTAGTCCATATTGTTTTCGCACATCATAGGGAATAAAACTTTCTTTTTTTTTGTTTTTAGGTAGTATCCCTTCATTGACTGATACCAAGATAATATGCTTAAAATCTAGGGTTTGGGTTTCCAAAAACCCCATTATTTGTAATCCTTGTAACGGTTCGCCTATAAAGTTCAAGCCTGCCCATTCTGGGTCAGATTGAACGAGTTGTCTATAAAACTGAAACAGAGATTTCAGACTGCTTACGTATGGTTGGCTTTTCAACAAGGGTTGTAGTTGTTGATTGAGTTGGAAATGATGAAAAAGTACTTCCAGTTCTACATCTTTATATTGAGTTTTAATAAAATTGATAAATTCATTTATCATTTTCAGAAAAGCGATAGGTTCACTTTTTTGAATGGGTATGAAAATAGCTAGCAGGTTATTTTTTAATACAGGAGAAAGCGGAAGTAGTGCTTTTTCGATATCATTAATTTGAATATAAGCTTTATTTTGTTCGATGATTTTTTGAATGGCAATTGCTATTTCCGGTGACAGTGATGTCACTATAGGATGTTGTAATATTTTTAAAACATTTTGAAAGTACAAACCTTTTTGAGTGTCGGATGCTTGGATATGCAATTCAAAAACCTGTTGCACCCAACTAGAAAATGGGAAATGCTTTAAAGGAATACCCATGGTAATGTTGACATGATTCACATTTACAGGAAGCGATTGTAGTGCAACTGGTAGCAAATTTTGATCGGCTAGGACCAATGCAGTTTCTTCTATATGGGTTTCATTTTGAAGACATTGCCCAACGTATTTAAACATGCCAACTTTTTTAGATACGCCTACTACTTCGATACGATCAGTTGGAATACTATAATCAAATTGCCATTGAAAATCGTGATTTTG
Source organism: Flavobacteriia bacterium (assembly GCA_011391075.1). Classification (GTDB taxonomy): domain Bacteria; phylum Bacteroidota; class Bacteroidia; order Flavobacteriales; family Flavobacteriaceae. The sequence continues at coordinate 2,535 of JAABRF010000055.1, forward strand.
GAAGTAATTCCATTCATTTTTTATTTGAATAGGAAAAGTTTGTTGCTTGTGATAAAGTTCAATAAACTGTTTCGGGATATCCCAGTAAATTTCAGCTTTCTCTGCTTCTAGTAATTCTTGAATCAAGTTGGATTCAGCTTTTTTGAGCAAACCAAATCCTACAAAAATATATTTCCGCGAGGTGTTTTGGACAAAGTGTTGTGCTAGTTCAACAGCTTCTCTAAAGAGCATTCCCTGATAAGCTTTTTGATTATCCCAAAGTTTTTTATATAAAGCATGGTAGTACAATTCCAATTTTTGAATAAATTGAAGGTAATTGTGGGTGATTTCGGTATTTGGATCCCAATTATAAATGGTATTGATACCGTGTAAAGTCTTAAAAATTTCTGGAGGTGGAACTAAGTAATTGTCTATACTGTTGAAATCATCGAGAACTGTTTTGCCCCAATGTGTAAACAGTTCAAATGAATCGGTTGATTCGGGCGGTGTATGTTCAACATAAATACTGTAAAATTCAAAAAGGATTTCAAGAGATGACGTTTTTTGAATACCGGTTATTTTTTCAACCAGATTGTCAAAGGTCATTACTTCGGGGAAGAAAGTGGCTTGTTTGAGCTGATTTTTCAGATTTTTTTTAAGGTATAATCCAGCTCTTCTATTGGGTAAAATAAAAGTGAGATTTGATAAATCGGCATTTTTTTGAAAGACAGAATCAACAACCTGTGCAAGAAAATCGGACATAAACATTGAGTTTACGGCTAAGGTACAAAAAAAACACCAATAAAAAAGCCCCAAGTAATTGGGGCTTTGATATCATATATGTTTGAATTCAATTATTTAGCTAAATTGATTTCAACACGTCTGTTTTCAGCTTTACCAGCAGTAGTTTTATTGCTTGCAACTGGTTTGTCTTCACCAAATCCAGCAGCAGTTAATCTACCTGCAGTTACACCTTTACTTTCTAAATATTTTTTAACTGCACCAGCTCTTCTTTCAGAAAGACTCAAGTTCATTTTGGCATCACCATCACTATCAGTATGACCATCAACAGAGAATTTAGCATCAGGATATTGAACCATGATAGCAGCTATTTTGTCTAAGTTTTCAGTTGTACCAGGTTTGAAAGTGTCTTTACCACTGTTGAAATAGATGGCTTTTGCAAAAGAATCCAATTGTGCTTTAGCTTCCTCAGTAATGATTACTTTTGGTTTTGCAGGACAACCATTTTCTTCTTTAACACCGGCTACTTTTGGACAAGCATCGTCTTTGTCTAAGAAACCATCACCGTCAGTATCAGGCCAAGGACAACCTTTGTTTTCTTTTGGACCAGCAACAGTTGGGCAATCGTCATTTTTATCGGCTAAACCGTCAGCATCTGTATCTGGACAACCTTTGAAAGCAGCCAAACCTTTAACAGTTGGACAATCGTCATCAACATCAACGATTCCGTCTCCGTCTGTATCAGGACAACCTTTGAATTCAGCAGGACCAGCAACTTCTGGACATCTGTCATCACCGTCTTTGATACCATCACCGTCTGTGTCAGGACAACCTTGGAAGGCTACAAGACCGAAAACTTCTGGACAAGCATCATCTTTGTCATAAATTCCATCTTTATCTGTATCAGTACCTCCAAATTTAACAGTAAAACCTGCATTGTGTTGGAAATAAGGAGCATAAAGATTATCAAATGAATGTTTGTATTGAGTTTGTACGTTGAAACCTACATGTTCTGATGCCCATAAATTTAGACCAAGACCACCATTTAAAGTTCCAGTTCCTTCCCAATCCAACCAAGTGTATCCACCACCTAGTAACAAATAAGGATCAAACCAACCATTTTTACCAAGAAGATTTTGTAATGCGTATTTTACATCAGCATCAATAGCCAATAAAGCTAAATCTCCAGGATTGTATTCAGGATCATTTCCAACTTTAGTGATTTTGTTCAAATTAGCACCTAATTCTAATGAAAAACCATCACTTAAATATCTTCCAACAGATAAACTAGAAATAGTTGGAATCATATTGTAATGATCAGTGGCATTGAAGTATTCATCAAACCAATTTTCACCTTGGTCGTAATGAGCACCTACATTGTTGTCTGCATTTGTAGGAAAATAGTCGACTGCGTTAACGCCAACTTTGATAGCCCAAGGGTTGTTTTTGTCTTGTGCAAATCCATTGAAGCCAACAAATACTAATAAAGCCAATAAGGCAATTTTTACTTGTTTCATTTTTAAATAAAATTAAATTAATATAATTATTGTAATTATTCTAAACCGATATTTTTTTGGGTTTAATCTGTTGCAAAATTACATAAAAAATTCAATTATTGGGGTTTTTTTCTATAAAAATACAAAGAATTAACTTATTTTTCTTGTTATACTTATTCCGTCTCTAATAGGTAATAGGATCGTTTCGACTCGAGTATTACTTTGAATTTTTTTATTAAATGCTAGAATTGCAAGCGTATCCAAATCATTTGGATTGGTATTTTCTATGACCTTGCCATTCCATAATACATTGTCTGTCAAAATAATACCCCCAATATTTAACTTATCAATGACTAAATCAAAATAGGCTGAATAGTTTTGTTTGTCAGCATCAAGAAAGATTAAATCAAATGTCATGTCTAGATCAGAAATGAGAACTAATGCATCTCCCAATAGCGTATTGATTTGATGAGCATATTTTGATTTGGTAAAGTATTTTTGTTGTATATCAACCAACTCTTCATTTTGATCAATGGTAATAATCTGGCCGTTTTCTAACAATCCTTCTGCTAAACAAAGCGTTGCATAACCAGTAAACGTACCAATTTCCAAGATATTTTTGGGCCGTATGAGCTTGGAAATCAAACCAATCAGTCGCCCTTGATACGGACCGCTTAACATTCTGGGATTTACAACTTTCAACCAGGTTTCACGTCTTAGATCAGTCAATAATTCAGGTTCGGGAGTTGTATGCATTTCTGCATAGTCCATTATTTTTGAGTTGATTATTTCCATATGGTTTGATAATATTTTTTACAGAATGATTTTTAACACATTTCTGAAATTAGGAATAGGGTTCAAAAATAATTCATTTTGTATCTTTACAGCGATAAATTTCAATAAAATGCGAGTAATTATACCCATGGCCGGGATAGGTTCCCGATTAAAACCCCATACATTAACGGTTCCAAAGCCACTTACTTTGATTGCCGGAAAATCCATTGTTCAAAGATTGGTCGAAGAAATTGTAAATGTTGTAGGCCAAAGTGTTACTGATATTGGGTTTATCATTGGGCCAGCTTCTAAAGGATTTCCAGAGGATACAAGTGTAAAATTGATTGAAATTGCCGAAAGATTTGGGGCCAAAGGCAGTGTTTTTGTACAAGAAGAAGCTTTGGGGACAGCTCATGCTATTTATCAAGCGCGAACGTTATTGGAAGGTAATACTGTCGTAGCTTTTGCTGACACTTTATTTAAAGCCGATTTCACATTGGACAATCATCATGATGGTGTTATTTGGGTGAAACAAGTAGATAATCCCAAGGAATTTGGTGTTGTTAAACTCAAAGACGGGATTATTACTGATTTTGTTGAGAAACCTCAGGAATTTGTATCTGATTTAGCAATTATCGGAATTTATTATTTTAAAGAAGGATTGCAATTACAAGCAGAGATTGATTATATCATGGATCACCATATTCAAGGTAAAGGTGGAGAATATCAATTGACTGATGCTTTGGAAGCGCTTAAGAGAAAAGGAGGACAATACGTGCCAGGTACAGTCAAAGATTGGATGGATAGTGGTAATAAAGACGCAACTGTTGATACCAATAAAAAGGTGTTGGAATATGAATATAAATCGGGTATTCAATTGGTTTCTGATTCTGTCAAACTCATTAACGCAACTGTAATTCCCCCTTGTTTTATAGGTGAGAATGTAGTTATTGAAAATAGTACAGTTGGGCCTTTTGTTTCTTTAGGAAATAACTCAAGTGTTAAAGATTCTAGTATCGTCAATTCATTGATTCAACAAAACTCCCACATTAAAAATGCCTCTTTGCAAGATTCTATGATTGGCAGTAATGTTCAATACAATGGACAGTTTGAAAGTGTTAGTTTGGGAGATTTTTCTATATTGGAATAATCTTAACAGTAGTTAATTTACGATTTATTAAATTTTTGATTCATGTTGCATATAAGAATAGTTCTTTTGTTTTTGATATCACTTCTATCGGTTTTGGCTTGGTCTCAGGACGATACTGAGGAACAGGTTAAATCTGATTCATTTACAGAAGCACAGCTCAAGGAAGAGAAGATATTTCTCGATTTTAAACAATCATTTATGGAAGCCATTCAACAAAGAGCTATTGAAAATTACAATAAAGCTTTGGAGTCTTTAAATGCTTGCGAGAAAATATATCCGCAAAATGTAGCCATGCTCTATGAAAAAGCGAAAAATTATTTCTCGTTAGAAAAATATCAGGAAGCTTTACAATATTGCGAGAAAATTGGAAGTGTAGAACCACAGAATATTTGGAATCAAAAACTTAAAAAAGAAATATACATCAAGTTGAGAAATTATCCTGAGGCTTTGGAAATACAAAAGACTTTATACCAAGAGGATCCGTATGAAGCTCAAGATTTACTTCAAATTTATTTTCTTATGCAAGACAAGGAAAATGGATTGAATATCTTAAGACAAGTAGAAAAAAATGCTATTTATGTTGAAAATATAAAGTTTTATCGCAATTATTTTGACCCTGAAACCAAAGTAGAAATTGATTCTCAATCAGATTCAGAAGCCACACTTCCCGTTCAAACAGAAGTAAAAACAAATGATATTCAAAAAGTTGATTTTCCAGCACAACTTGAGACACTTCAACAATTGCATAAAGACAAAAATTTTACGGCTTTACTAATACAAAGTTCTGATGTGTTGGATCTCAATCCAACCCAACCTTTAGTATATTGGTATAAAGGTTTGTCTCAAAATGCGTTAAAGAAGTATAAGGATGCAATAACCACATTGGAAAACGGATTGGATTTTGTCTTTGATGACAATGAGCTTCTCCTCAAATTATATGAAGAATTGATTGTTGCCAATACCGGAATGGGAAATACAGCAAAAGCAAATCAATACAAACAATTGGTACAAAAATTGAAGTAAAGAATGCTTTCAAATTGACAAACCATTCCAAAACCAACACTTCATGAACAGATATTTTATAATTAGTTTTTTTCTAGTATTTTCATTGAGTTCCTGTAAAACTTTGAAAACACCTCCTGCTGTTTCTGAACCAGTAGTAGTGAAAAAAGTTGAAACGAGTAAAGCGGCACTTGCACATCAAAATGCCGATTTTAATCAAACTACATTAGAAGCTAAAATTGATGCCCAATATGACGATGGAGAAACAAGTCAGAGTTTGACTGTAAAGTTGAGAATTGAAAAAGATAAAACGATTTGGATGAGTGGAACTATTCTAGGTATTCCATTAGCCAAAATTTTGATTACGCCCAACAGAATTCAATACTATGAGAAAATAAACAAAACCTATTTTGATGGAGATTACAGTTTGTTTAAAGAAGTTTTTGGGGTTGAAATGAATTTTGAGCAATTTCAAAATCTGTTGTTAGGCCAAGCATTTTTTGATTTGAATACCGGTGTTGTAGAAACCAAAACCAACTCGCAGTCGTTTCTTTTAACACCAATTGAGCAAAATCCAAAATTTGATATGTTTTATAGGGTTAATCCCAAACACTTCAAATTGGACAGTCAAGAGGCAAAATTGCCCAATCAAGAAGAGCTTTTAGTTACTTATCCTGAATATCAGAATATTGACGGTCAAAATATTCCGGCTCAAATTAAAATTGAATCCAATCAAAAGAATCAAATAACCAAAATATTTTTAGATATTCGCCAAGTGGAATTGGGTAAAAAATTGAATTTTCCTTTTGAAATTCCCGAAGGATACGAAAAACTGAATTTTGACGGTATAAAAAAATAAACAATGTCTTTTAAGAATCTATTTTATGTTGCATTTACCGTTTTTCTGGTTCATACCGGCAGCTTAAACGCACAACAAACCGACCAAAAAAAATTAGAAGCCAAAAGAAAAGCGCTGAAAGAAGAGATAAATAAAATCAAAACCTATATCGATAAAACGCAAAAAAAGGAAACCAATCTCAGCACACAAGTACAGGATTTAAATCAAAAAATTACGACTCGTCAGCAACTCATCAACACCATAGATAGTGAAGTGGACGAAATGAATCGCATCATTACCAAAAAAACAACGGAAATTAACTTGGTTGAAAAGGATTTGAATGTTATCAAAAAGGATTACGCTGACATGGTTTACAAATCCTATAAAAATAGAAACGCCGATAATCAATTGTTGTTTTTATTATCATCAGCAAGCGTTCAACAAGGCTATTTGCGTTTTCAATATTTAAAGCAATATTCCCAATATCGTAAAAAACAAGCTGAAGTCATTCAAAAAAAATCCCAAAAACTGCATACTTTAATCGATAGTTTGAAAGTAAAAAAGGATTTGAAGGAAAGTATGTTGGAAGATAAAAAAGTGGAACAAGCTCAAATGGAGATTGAGAAACTCAAACAAGTCGAGTTGGTTAAAAAGTACCAAAAACAAAAAAAAGAATACGTCGCCCAAGTCAAGAAAAAGCAAGAAGAAGAAAAACTTTTGAATGATCAGATTGAGAATTTGATCAAAGAGGCGATTAAAAAATCAACACAAACTAAAACCAGTACGACCAAATCGACCACCAAAACAACTACAACTACTACCACCAAAAAGGAAACTACACCAGTCAAAACTCAAAAGAATGAATTTGCTTTGGCTCCCGAAGCCAAAGCTTTAGCTGGACAGTTTTCTGCCAATAAGGGAAAATTACCTTGGCCGGTTGAAAAAGGTCTTGTAACTGTTAGGTTTGGTAAACAACCCGATCCTATGGATTCCAAACTCACCATAGAAAGTAGTGGGGTAAGAATTGCAACTGCCGAAAATCAAAAGGCGAGAGCGGTTTTTGAAGGGAAAGTTATGGCCATCCAAAAAAATCCGCAAAATGGGATTCTTTCCGTTTTAATCCAACATGGTAATTACATCACCGTGTATGCCAATTTAAAAAGTGTTTCGGTTGCTAAAGGAGATCAAGTGAAAATCAAGCAAAATATTGGCACAGTTCATACCGATAATGTAACCGGTAAAACCATTCTCAAATTCCAAATTTGGCAAGATGATCAAAAACTAGATCCTTCCGGTTGGATTGATGGGATGTAATGGTTTTAAATTCCAACTTCTTTACAACGTAGTTAGAAATCAATAAATTAGTTATCAGACTATTACTTGAAATACTAAACACATTAAATTTATTCAAACAACTTTTTTAACTCTGTAGCTTCAGCAGGCAGCATTCTTTTGGATAAAACCAAACTCAATTGTTTGCGACGCAATGCAGCTTCATATCTTTCTTTTTCCAAGTCAGTTTCGGGAATGATTTGTGGTATGACTTTGGGTTTTCCATTTTCATCTACGGCAACAAATGTGTAAATTCCTTCACTAGCAATCGTTCTTTTTCCGGAAGTTCTTTCCTCAATCCAAACGTCGACAAATACTTCCATAGAGGTACTAAATGCTCTTGAAACTTTGGCTTCAACCGAAATAACACTTCCTACCGGAACCGATTTTTCAAAAGCAACATGATTGACGGATGCTGTTACAACAATACTTCTGGAATGTCTTCTAGCGGCAATACTACAAGCCCTATCCATGCGGGCTAATAATTCTCCCCCAAACAAACTATTCAAAGGATTGGTTTCTCCCGGCAAAACGATATCGGTTAATATAGTTAAAGATTCCTGAGCCGTCTTGGGTTGTAATATTTCCATTTATGAAAGAATACTTGAAAAGTGGTTATTTACTAAAAATCCAAGCTTCAGAATCTTGTAAACTAATTTTTTCCAAAGCTTTTTCGGCTTCATTCCATGAACTGTATAAGTCATATGAAACCAAATTGACATCACTGGTTTTATTTACGATGATGGCATTGTTATACCCTTTACCCCTCAATTCTTTAACCAGATCAATTGCGTTTTTTGAATCTTTGAATACGCCTGCAATGACGTAAAATCGAGTAGCATTTGGATTTGTATTTTCAGCTTTGGTTTTGGTTGGTGTGGTAACGGTTTGGGTAACAGTCGGTGTAGTCACATTCTGTTTTGCGGCCGGATTTGTCATCGGAATGGTTTTATCGGTCTGAGTAGGCGTGGTTTTGACATTTTCAGGTTTCAACTGCACTTGTACTTTTGTTGAATCCAATGCTTTTTCATTGGGAAAAATTGTATCTAATGCCGTGTTTCGGATTACTTTTAGAGTAACCGGTCTTAAAGGTGTTTCCACTTCAAAAATGGCTTCTTGAATGTGTTTTAGAATCATGATATCCTGAGATTCCTGCATCTCTTGTACCTTTTTAAAAGAGGCATTGTTTTCAATGATTTGTTGCACAAAAAACCATCCAATTGCAAAAACCAAAGCAAAAATAGATCCGTATTGTAAAAAGGAAACCCAGCCACTTTGTGCTTGTTTTTTTCTTTTTTTAGGTTTTGGTACTGCGACAATGGGTTCGTTTTCATGAATGATTTCCATTGGCATTTGTTCCGATTCAACTCTTTCCACTTCGGGCATTTCAATTTCGGTCAAGCCAAATGAATCTGTAAGAAAATTGGACTTAATATTGGGTTCAAATCTGATTTTCCCAAAAGTGTCCATGGAGAAAACTCCAATTTCAGCCAATTCCAAATCTTGTTTCTTCAATTTTTCCCGCCATTCATCTACTTCAAATTGGATATAATTTTGAGCCGATTCAAGAGAAATACCATCTACCGATGCAATATAATTGGCTAATAATTCGTCACTATCTGTTAATTGTGCATTAAAACTCAATTTTTTGGAAGGAGGAGAAAAAGTATGATTGTCGGGGTCAATTCTAGCCGAAACAGTATGGGTGAGTAATCCTCCAAACGTTGGGATGATGACACACTCATATCGATATAACAAATCTCGGATGTATTGGGCTAACATGACATTAAATTTAGGGATGAAAAGACAAAATTAAGTTTTTTTTTTGAGTTTTCAACAATCGTATTCATATTGTTAATAACGCTTTTTAGAATCTTGATATTTATGCCTCCGTTTCGTCTATTAATTCGTTTAAATCACTCAAATGCAATCGTAAAGCATGGATGGAAATGGTAATTTCCCAAAATGAAATTCCCAATGAAATCATCAATGAAAACAAACTGATTCCAAATAGTAAAACCCCCAAAAATTGCAATTGGAGAAATATAAAAAGCATGGCAAATACCGATAGGAACAAACTCATTACGCCAAACAGTTGCATGGCTCGAATAAGGGACAATCTCAAATTGAGATTTTTGAGTTCCAAAAGTATGCTCTTGGTTTTGGTGTGATGGTAACTCTGTTTTAATCCTCTCACGATTTGAGCAATCGTTAAAAACCTATTGGTAAAGGCCAATAATATCAATGAAGTGGCAGAAAATAACAAGGCAGGTGTTTCAATATGAATTTGCATATTATGGAATATTTTGACTTAATTTAATTTTATACTTTTTGGAAACATAGCTGTTTATATTTCTAACAACCGATGTTATTTAAAAAACTCATTTAAGGTGTTTCGGTAAATTCTTGATATAAAAAATCATTGTAAGGAAAACGGGTAATGTGAATTTCTTTAACCGTTTCATAAACCAAATCTTTAAAATCCTCCAAATTATCTTTTTCCAATGCAGAAATAAATATTGCTTTATCTCGACCCTTATTCAGATATGTTTTTTTCCATTCATCCAAAGAGTAATATGCTTTGGTTTTCTCGGTGACCAAATCATCCTCATCTATGGTCAAATGGTTGTATGCATCGATTTTATTAAACACCATGATGGTAGGTTTATCAGCGCTCTGAATTTCCTGCAAAATCGTATTTACCGATTGGATGTGATCCTCAAAACTGGGATGCGAAATATCAACAACATGTAACAACAAATCGGCTTCGCGTACTTCATCCAAAGTCGATTTGAACGATTCTACGAGTTGGGTAGGCAATTTCCGAATAAATCCTACAGTATCCGCAAGCAAAAAAGGAATATTCTTAATAACTACTTTTCTCACCGTGGTATCCAATGTAGCAAAGAGCTTATTCTCGGCAAATACCTCACTTTTACTAATCACATTCATGACGGTAGATTTTCCCACATTGGTATAACCTACCAAAGCAACACGTACCATTTTCCCGCGATTTTTGCGTTGAACTGCCATTTGCTTGTCAATCTCTTTCAATTTGAGTTTGAGAAGTGCAATTTTATCCCGAATGATACGCCTGTCGGTTTCTATTTCCGTTTCTCCAGGACCTCTCATTCCAATACCTCCTTTTTGACGTTCCAAATGCGTCCACATTCTGGTCAATCGAGGAAGTAGATATTGGTATTGAGCCAATTCTACCTGAGTGACGGCATAACTAGTCGTAGCACGTTGGGCAAAGATATCTAGAATCAAATTGGTTCGATCTAGTACTTTACATTCCATTTCTTTTTCAATATTGCGCAATTGCGCCGGCGATAATTCGTCGTCAAAAATAACTGTTCCAATGTCATTTTCCTTGATGTATTTCTTGACTTCTTCGAGTTTTCCGGTTCCCAAAAAAGTTTTAGGATTGGGAAATTCCAATTTTTGGACAAACCTTTTAACGGCTTCTCCTCCTGCTGTTAGGGTTAAAAATTCCAATTCATCCAAATATTCTTTGGACTTTTCTTCGTTTTGTGAGGGTGTAATCAAACCTATCAAAACGGCTTTTTCAATAACTTTAATCGTGTAATCTATCATGGGACAAAGTTATAAAAGTTAGAAGTTAGAAATGAGAAGTTAGAAAGAAATAATGAAATTGTAGGGAGAAATTATCAATTTTGTCCCTTATTCAAAACTAAACCTAGGATTTTAGGCTGTTTCTATAAAGTTTTTGTACTTTGGTAACTTGATATTAAATTGAAATATGCTGACCTATTTTACCGATTCCACCCCTAAAGAACAAGTTTTTTCAATGGGTTTTTACAACCTCGAAAATTTATATGATATTTTTGACGATCCCGAAACATCTGATGAAGAATTTACACCTTCCAGTGAAAAACATTGGTCTTTAAATCGATATAAAAAGAAAATCAATAATTTGGGAGAAGTCATTGCCAAAATTGGGACAGAACATTCCTTGCTTCCGCCTATTGTATTGGGTGTAGCCGAAGTAGAAAATGATCAAGTATTGATTGATTTGGTCAACAATGAACACATCAAACCTTTTCACTACGGTTTTTGTCATTTTGATTCCCCCGATCCGAGAGGTATAGACGTGGCATTTCTGTATCAAAAAGAACATTTCGAATTGATCAAAGACCAGAAACATTCTTTGTATTTGTACGATCAAGAACAGAATCGACATTTTACCCGCGACATTTTATCGGTTAAGGGAAAATTTTTAGGCGAACTCACGTATTTTTTAATCAACCATTGGCCTTCCCGTAGAGATGGATTAGAAGAAACCTTATGGAAACGCTTGGCTGCCGGAAAATTGGTGACCGAACTCATACACCACATCCGACTGCAAGAACCGGAAGCCAAAATTGTAGTCATGGGAGATTTCAATGATGAACCCTTGGATACAAGTGTACAAAAAATGACCGTCGAGAATCAATTGTACAATCCCATGCAAAGTTTGAAAGACAAATTTAATGGAACGTCATTCAGTCAAAAAAGATGGTATTTATTTGATCAAATCATAGTTACGCCCAATTTTTTTGAGAAGGAAACGGGCAAACTAACCTTAAAATACGCCGATGTTTACGATGTGAGGTTTATCAAAACATGGGAAGGCAAACACAAACATACACCTTATAGAACCTATATTGGCAAAAGACATCAAGGTGGATTTAGCGATCACTTTCCGGTGCTGGCTTATCTGGAACGTCTTTGACAAATTGTGGGAATAGGGTTGTTGCCAAATTCTTCACAGGCTCATAAAGTATGGATTTGGCTCTGTCTTCGGCTTTGACAAATGTGACTGTACTGTTTAATTTATCAAAAACCATCAAAATTACACTGAAAATAAGTGCCCACTTCAAAGCCCCAAATGCACCTCCGGCTATTTTATTAATCCAACCCAAATGCGCAAAATCGGCAATCTTGGTCAGTAATTTTCCCGCCAATGAGATGACGATGACGATTATGGTAAAAGTCAAAGCAAATGCTATTAAAGTGATGTACTTGGCTTCCCAATCCACACGTGTTTTCATAAAATCGGCTGCGATATGAGAAAAGTGAATGGCTCCATATACCCCCAAAATCAAAGCCAATAAAGACGCCGCTTCCACAAACAAACCTTCTTTGATGCCTTTGATAAATCCGTATAATAAAACGGCTGCGATGATGATGTCGAATATACTCATTGAAGTTTAAAGTTAATTGGTTTGTAAAGTTAGGAGCCATCCGATAACTCCTGAAGTCTTTATGAAAACCATTATTATAAGAAACAAAGAAAAGAAATTTATATCAAATTTTAAAACAACTTAAAAATTCCCGTTATTTGAAACTCAAAAACAATAGAACCATTGTTCTAGCTTCTAATTCACAATTCACAATTTCTAATTTCTAATTTCCACATGTCCAGAGACCACAAACTTCAAGAGCAATGGGACGAAATCGTCACCGAATTATCGGCTAAATTTTCCGAAGGAGAAACCTTGGATTTGGATGCTATTATTTATTTGATTGGCGTACAAGAATTGGGAAAAGGACCTCAAAAATTTGGTAAAGATGA
>JAABRF010000056.1 GCA_011391075.1 Flavobacteriia bacterium
CAATTACTTTAAAACTCTCTTCATAACCTTCCTCGGCGGTGAGATTGATGAATTGACATTCCTCAATTCCTTCCGGTAACCGATCCAAAACATATATCAAACCTTTCAATTCTACTTGATCTCCATTGAGATTACCATAAATTTCGGGTTGGAGTAATAAAAGCGAATTTCTCAAAGTTTCTCCCGAAGTACCCATGGGTTTGTAAAATCCTCGGGTAAACAGATGCCTCATCGTGATGTACATCCGCTCAATGGCATTGGATGAAATCTGGGCTCGGGTTCTTTCTTTAATATTTATTTTTGGCATATCTTCTTTTTGTAAAATGTTTGCAAAATTACAACTATAAATTCAATATGTTTATTTCAAATAGGGGTAAATGTTGATTTTAAACGCTTTAATCCTCTGTAATATCCTTATTTTAGGATTTTTTCGTATTTTTTGGAATCGTGTAATAGTTGTGTTGCTTGTACAATCACCGGATCGAAGGCCATTTTTTGTTGGTATTCACCTTCTCTGTAATAATATCTTCTCACAATTTCTTCGGTGAGTCTTTCTTTGATTTCGTCTTTGTTGACTTGTAATTTTTCAATTTTTTTCAAGGCAACCACTTGTTGGAAAATTTGAAAATCGGCTTCCAAATCGGTTCCCAATCCATCCTTTTCGGCTTGTTTCATGGCAATTTCAAATTGCTTGTCGGTACCGATTTCAAACTCATTAATATGGGTTTGAAGATAAGTGATGAATTCATTATAGACAGATTCTTCCAATTGAAATTGGGCTGCCGGTTTGATTTCGGGATGTGCAAAATAATAAGCAGTAACAAAATTAAAAAACGCATCCGATGCGAATAAGGTTTTGGTCAATGGAAGTGTTTCGGGTTTTTCCAAAATCACATCAGGTAAAACGCCACCGCCATCGGTTACGGTTCTTCCGTTTGCGGTCTTAAATTCATTAACTTTCCCATCCGAAAATTTGGGTACATTGCCTTCTTTATCTCGATTGGTATAATCCAATTCTTGAATACATCTGCCACTTGGGGTGTAATATTTGGAAATGGTTAATTTCATTTGGGTTCCATAAGGAAGATCTCTGTAGCGTTGTACCAAGCCTTTACCGTAAGAACGTTCGCCTAAAATGACAGCACGGTCATAGTCTTGGAGTGATCCGGAGACAATTTCGGAAGCTGAAGCCGAACGTCCGTCAATCAATACAACGATAGGAATTTCCAAGTCGAGTGGTTCATTGCGGGTTTTGATGGTATTGCTCCATTTTTTCACTTTCCCTTTGGTCGTTACGACAACTTTATCTTTAGGAATAAAAAAGTTGGTGATATTCACAGCTTCATTGAGTAAACCACCGGGATTTCCTCTAACATCGAGAATGAGTTTTTTCATGCCTTTTCCCTTGAGATCTGCAAAGGCATTCTTAACATCCATTCCACATTTTTCGGTAAATTTGATAAAAGAAATATAACCTACTTCGGTATCAACCATTCCATAGAATGGAACCGAATTCATATCAATTTTGGAACGACTTACTGTAAAGTCCATTGAGACACCTTGACGCAGCACTTTCAGTCGAACTTTGGTATCGGGTAAACCTCGCAGCAAACTGGAAAGACTTTCTTCTTCGTAATCTTTGACCAATACATCGTCAATTTGGAGGATTTCGTCACCGGCTAATAAACCTGCTTGGGCTGCAGGTGCATCTTTGTAAACTTCGGTAATAAATAAGCGTTTGTCTTTAAAACGAGTTCCCGTGCCAATGCCGCCATATTCTCCCGATCGTTGAATGCGAACATCTTCTATACCTTGTTCATCAAAATAATTGGTATAAGGATCCAATCGATTCAACATACTTTTTACGGCAATTTCGTTGAGTTCTGCCGGACTCAATTCATCAACATAATACATGTTGAGTTCCTTTAAAACTGAAGAATAAATTTCCAATTGTTTGGCAATTTCAAAAAAATTGGATTCTTGAGCTTTAAGGCTTATCGCTTGAAAAAGCAAAAACACAATGAAAATCAATCGTGTAATTTTGGTCATGGTTGTCTTTTTAAAAAACCACTCTGCCCTATGGAGAACAGAGTGGCGGATTTTACAATAATTTAGTACTTTGTTATTTGTTGTTCAAAGTATCATTTTTTTTCTTCCATTTTCTTTTCAATAACAAATATACAACAATACCAAGGACTATAAGTGGCCATAGCGTAAAGATTCCAATGATAAACTCGCCAATTCCATTGAATCCACCTTTTACTGCATGCCAAAGGCGATTGAAATAGCTATTAGATGGAGCTTTTTGACCTTCTTTTATTTCATAAAAAGTGATATTGATGGTGCTGAAAGAAACGCGATTTTGCAAATATTTCAAACGACCTTCTTGTGCTTCAATTTCCTCTCTGATTTGAGATAATTGCGCTTCTATCTCGAGCATGTCTTTGATAGAACTTGCTTTATTGAGTAATTGTAAATATCTGTTTTCCAATTCTTTTTTGGCTTTCAATCGAGATTGGACGTCCACAAATTCTTCGGTGACATCTTGTAAATCCACTTTTTGTTCGTCAAAAACTTCGACATTATGATAGAGCGAATCCACTACGGGTTGAAAACCGGCATTGGGAATCCTGATGATCAAACTACGAGTCAATCTGGAATCATATTTAGAAGTTTCATCACTTTGAATGTAGCCTTTATTTTGTGCGACACTTTTTTTAATAAGTTCGTAAGTTTTTGTGACAGAAGCTGTTTCAAACGAAAAATGTCCGGTTTTGATGATTTTTTGTTCGATTGGAGTTAGGACAGCATCAGCAGTTGAGGTTGGTGTTTTATCTGCATCGTAGTTTTCTTCTACGGCAGCATAAGCTTCTTCGGATGGAGCCGCTTCAACAGCATAACTAGCCGCTTCTTCCGTTTTTTTTTCGCTACAACTGATAAGGAAAAGAACAATTAGAACTGAGGTTAGAATTTTTTTCATACTGGTTTGTTTGGTATTAAGTTGTTATAGGGACAAGTTTACCTTGTCTGGTTATCAGTTAAAAGTTATTGGTATATTGAGTTATTGTGTTATTGAGTCCACTTGTGTCGAGGTAAATTAAATTATTAATTCACAAATTAGTTACCTTTAACATTTCAAATTTCCAACTTCCGAAATACTTTCAACATAGCTGCTTCAATTTCGCTGTAAGTCAGGATGGTATTGGATATATATATAAACATCAAAATGTGTTTTTTGGTATGTTTTTCCAATAAATTATTTTTGTTGAGTCTATAGGCTTCACGCATTAATCGTTTCACCCGATTTCGATCCACGGCATGTTTAAATTTGCGTTTTGAAACTGAAAATCCAACTTGAAATAAAGCATCACCTTCGTGTTCCAAGGGCAGATAAGCCAATAGCAACGGAAAACTCTTCACGTTTTTGCCTTCAGCAAAAAGTGTTTCGATTAATTTTCGACTTTTGAGTTTTTCGGATGGTGGAAATTTGAAATTCATGTATAAAAACCAATTACAGATTTGTTTGTAACGATAACAAGGTTCAAAACTACATATAAATTTTTGGTTGAGAAATTAAAACACATAAACTCAAACTTTGTTTCCTAACTTAAATTTTCAAAATACCAATAACTTTTTTCCCTCATCCTATTCTTCAAATCAATCTCTTATCTTTGCCCCATGAGAAAACTAAAAAATGAAGAACTGCAACGGGTGAGTGTTGAGGAGTTTAAACAAATTCCCAAAACGCCACTGATTGTGATTTTGGACAACATCCGCAGTTTGAATAATATTGGTTCTGTTTTTAGAACGGCAGATGCTTTTTTGATTGAAAAAGTGTATTTATGCGGCATTACTGCAACACCACCAAATAAGGACATTCATAAAACGGCTTTGGGCGCTACCGATTCAGTCGAATGGGAATATGCAAGTGATGTTTTAACACTTATTGCCCAATTAAAACAGCAAGGTATCAAAGTAGCGAGTATCGAACAAGCAGATCAAGCAGTCATGTTGCAAAATTTCAAACCTGAAATCAATCAAAAATACGCAGTTATCTTTGGGAATGAGGTCATGGGGGTGCAACAAGAAGCCGTTGATATTTCTGATTTTTGTATCGAAATTCCTCAATTGGGGACCAAACATTCGCTCAATATTTCTGTGAGTGTTGGCGTAGTATTGTGGGATTTGTTTGTTAAAATGAATTTTGAAAAATAATCATATAACCATCAACTATGAATGAAACAACTAAACCTCACAAATCAGGATTTGTAAATATCATCGGAAATCCAAATGTTGGAAAATCCACATTGATGAATGCATTGGTAGGGGAACGTTTGTCAATCATTACTTCAAAAGCGCAAACCACAAGACATCGCATTTTGGGAATTGTAAGTGAAGAAGATTATCAAATTGTTTTTTCGGATACTCCGGGAATAATCAAGCCTGCTTATGAACTGCAGGAATCTATGATGGAGTTTGTGAAATCTGCTTTTGATGATGCCGATATTCTGATTTATATGGTCGAAATTGGAGAAAATGTATTGAAAGATGAGAAGTTTTTTGAGCGATTGAGAAATTCTAAAGTACCGGTGTTGTTGTTGTTAAATAAAATTGATTTATCCGAACAAGAACGAGTAAAGGAACAAATCAATTTTTGGATGGAACAATTACCTAATGCTGAAATTCTTCCCATATCAGCTTTAGAAAAATTCAATATAGAAACTATTTTCAATCGCATTTTAGAATTGCTTCCCGAAGGTCCGGCCTATTATCCCAAAGACCAACTTACCGACAAAAGTGAACGATTTTTTGTCAATGAAACCATTCGAGAAAAGATCTTGATTCATTACAAAAAAGAAATACCCTATTCAGTAGAAGTTGATACAGAAGAGTTTGAAGAAACGGAAGATATTATTCGCATTCGAGCTATAATTATGGTAGAACGCGAAACGCAAAAAGGGATACTCATCGGACACAAAGGATTGGGCTTAAAGCGTGTAGGTACTGAAGCCCGCAAGGATTTGGAAACCTTTTTTCAGAAAAAGATTTTTATAGAATTGTATGTCAAAGTCAATAAAGATTGGCGTAGTAATTCCAAACAGCTCAAGAGATTTGGGTATAATTAAGTCATCAGATGACTTACATTTCCTTAGCATGTAACAAACGCGTCAGTTTGATGGACATATCCAAAAGGATGATTTTTGCATTTCCATTGCGCTCGATGTGATACATAGCCTCTTCCAATTCTTTGATAATATCCAAGATATTTCCATTGTGAACGAATGGAGCAAATTTTTCCAATTTAAACCCTTCCGTTTTGGGTTCTAAAAAAACCAAGGAATCTGCTTTGTAATTCTTTAACATAGCTTGTCGGAAAAATTGGATGCAATAATTTAAAAATTGCTTTTGTGGTTCGCGACCGATTTCGGCTATTTCATTGCTCCAAGCAATTAAATCGTTGATAACAGCAGCATTTCCTTTGGCTCTGAAAGCAGCTCTAACCCAATTGATAAACCATTTTTCAAAAACCTGATCTTCGGAGTTTTCGCCCAACAATTTCAAAGCTTTGTTCATGCTGCCATCTGCTTGATGTGCCAATTTTAAAGCTGTATTGGGATCTGTATTTTGATGATCCATCAAATAATCAGCGATTTGTTTGACACTGAGATTGCCAAAATGCAAAGCCTGACATCTGGATTTAATCGTACTGATGATTTGTTCCTCATCTTCGGTCACCAATAAGAAAATGGTTTTATGAGGTGGTTCTTCTATGAGTTTTAAAAGTTTGTTGGAAGCTGCAGCATTCATTTTTTCAGGCATCCATAGAATCATCACTTGGTAATGTCCTTCATAGGGTTTTAGTTGCAATGCTTTGACAATTTCTTGCGCTTCATCTACCCCAATTTGACCTTGTTTATTTTCAATACCGATGTGTTGGAACCAATCAAACAAACTTCCAAAAGGTTGTTTGGCTAAAAATTCTCGCCAATCAGTAAGAAACAAATTACTTACCGGATGCGTTTTGATTGTTTCATTGGTAGCGGTTGGAAATGCAAAATGCAAATCGGGATGTTGCCATTTTTGGCAATTGTGTAAACAACTTTCCGGGTCTTTGTGGTCCTTGCTGATTAAAAAGGAAGCATAGGCAATAGCTACTTGTAGAGTTCCAACTCCTTCTTTGCCTACAAACAATTGAGCATGAGGTATTCTTCCGTTTTCCGCAGACTTTTTTAGGTGATTGATCAGATGGATATGTCCTACTAAATTTTTAAAAAACATAAAATAATAGTCGAATTTGGAACAAAAATAGGTATAATTTTAGTAAATTTGCACATCAAAATTTCGATTTGTTTCAATGAATGTTACCTAAAACGGAAATATTTTGACGATTTGACAAATGTAACTCTTTTCTCTAACGATTGAGTTCTAAATGCCAAAAGTACAAAATTAGAAATTCCAAATTCCAATCCCGATAGCTATCGGGACCAATAACTATAATATTTCAACACATTATAAAATAATAAACAGATGAAAACCATAAACGATTTTAATTTTTCCGGCAAAAAAGCACTGATTAGGGTGGATTTTAACGTGCCATTGAATGAGAATTTTGAAGTAACTGATGATACGCGTATCGTAGCTGCCAAACCTACTATTGATGCTATTTTGGCTCAAGGTGGAAGTGTGGTTTTGATGTCGCATTTGGGTCGTCCCAAAGCAAAAGGCGATGACAAAAACTCTTTGCGTCATGTAGTGAGTAAAGCCACTCAAATATTGGGTGTTCCCGTGACTTTTGTAGCCGATTGTATAGGTGATGAAGTACGAGCCGTAGTCAGTAAAATGAAAGCCGGTGAAGTAGTATTGTTAGAAAACTTACGTTATTATCCGGAAGAAGAAGCTGGAGATTTGGAGTTTTCCAAAAAATTGTCCGAATGGGGAGATATTTACGTCAATGACGCTTTTGGAACTGCCCATAGAGCACATGCTTCTACTACTATTGTTGCCCAATTTTTCAAAGACAAAGCTTGTTTTGGTAAATTGATGGAAAAAGAATTGGCTAGTATTGCCAAAGTATTAAAAACACCTGAAAGACCGGTTGTGGCTATTTTAGGTGGATCCAAAGTTTCCAGTAAAATTGGAATCATTGAAAATATTTTAGATAAAATTGATCACCTCATTATTGGTGGTGGGATGACTTATACTTTTATCAAAGCTAAAGGTGGAAAAGTAGGAGATTCCATCTGTGAAAACGATCGCTTAGAACTGGCTTTACAAATTTTGGATAAAGCTGAAAAAATGGGTGTAAAAGTACATTTACCTTTGGATATTTTAGCTGCCGATAGTTTCTCAAATGATGCCAAAACCCAAATCGTGCCTGTAGATGAAATTCCCGATGGTTGGCAAGGTTTGGATATCGGTCCCAAAACTGAAATTGCATTTTCTTTCATCATCATGCAATGCAAAACCATCCTTTGGAATGGTCCTGTAGGGGTATTTGAAATGCCAAAATTTGCAAAAGGAACCATTGAAATGGGAAATGCTATTGCCGATGCAACCGAAGATGGCGCTTTCAGTTTAGTAGGTGGAGGTGATTCGGTTTCTGCTGTGAAACAATTCGGATTTGAAAACAAAGTGAGTTATGTTTCTACCGGTGGTGGAGCCATGCTTGAAATGTTGGAAGGTCAAACGCTACCAGGTGTTGCGGCCATTGTTTAAACACATAACATTTTTAAATCATAGATTTTAGTTCAAGGCTTCCAGATCTCCAAAGACTGGAAGCCTTGATTTTTTTACAACCAATTTCTTTTACAATGCTATACAATTTAATTCCCAATACGTCTCTTAAAGTCAGTAAAATCTGTTTGGGTACGATGACTTTCGGTCAACAGAATTCTGAAGTGGAAGCCCATGAACAATTGGATTATGCACTGGCTCATGGAGTCAATTTTATTGATACAGCCGAAATGTATGCCGTTCCCGGTCGAAAAGAAACACAAGGTAGTACCGAACGTTTTATCGGTTCATGGATCGCCCAAAGGAACAATAGAGATCGTTTTGTGTTGGCTACCAAAATAGCAGGTCCCAATCCTTATTTCAACTACATCCGACCCAATTTAGGTTTTAGTAAAGAAGCCATTCATGATGCCATTCATAAGAGTTTGGAACGATTGCAAACCGATTACATAGATTTATACCAATTGCATTGGCCGGATCGGAATGCCAATTTTTTTGGGAAATTGGGTTACCAACACGATGCTGATGAAATGTGGAAAGATGAGATTGGGACAATTGTTAAAACGTTGGATCAATTGGTCAAAGAAGGAAAAATTCGACACTATGGTTTGTCCAATGAAACGCCTTGGGGATTGATGCGTCATCTTCATGAAAGCGAAAAACGCAATTTAACCCGACCCAAAACTATTCAAAATCCTTATTCGTTACTCAATCGAACTTTTGAAATAGGTATGGCTGAAATCGCATTGCGAGAACAAGTTGGTCTTTTGGCATATTCTCCATTGGGATTTGGTTTGTTAACCGGAAAATACAGAAATGCTCAAAAACCCGATCAAGCCAGATTGACGTTATTTCCGCAAATGAGTCGATATTCCAAGCCGCAATCTGCAACAGCTGTCGAAAAATATGCAGACTTAGCAGCTGCCAATGGTATGAGTTTGACTCAAATGGCACTGGCTTTTATCAATCAACAACCTTTTTTAACTGCCAATATTATTGGGGCAACCAATATGTTTCAGTTAAAAGAAAATATTGAAAGTATAGACCTCCAACTTTCTGAATTAGTACTCAAAGAAATTGAAAAAATTCACGAATTGATTCCAAATCCGGCTCCTTAATCAGATACGTTGATCTGATTGAAGGAGAGAATTTGGAAGATTTTAAGTTTATTCCTTGTTGTTAGATTTGTTAATTTCTAATTCTACATGGCTGTATTTCCAATAGGAAAGAATTGAAAAAACAAAAAAGAAACCAATCGTTATGTAGATCCACATTGGAACCGGAACCGGATCTCCTGTTGCATACGAATGCATGCCACTCAAATAAAAGTTTACCCCAAAGAAAGTCATAATCAAGGTTGAAATTGACCAAAGACTGAGTAGATTATAGGCAAATTTTCCTCTCAATCCGGGAACCATTCTCATGTGTAAAATGAAAATGTAAACCATCATGGATATAAGAGACCAAACTTCTTTGGGATCCCAACTCCAATAACGTCCCCAACTTTCATTAGCCCAAACACCACCCAAAAATGTACCAATACTCAAGGTAAATAATCCTACTGTCATAGTAGATTCATTGACCCATGTAAGTTCATCAATGGTTTTATTTATTTTTTCAGAATTGGAAGTGTTTCTCAAAATGAAAAGTAATAATACAATAATTCCTAAAAGTGCACTGAGACTCAAAAAGCCATAACTGGAAGTGATAATAGCCACGTGAATCATCAACCAATAGGATTTTAATACCGGAACCAAATTGGTAATTTCGGGATTCATGGTACTTCCGTGTGCAATTCCCAATAATAAGGAAGCCATAATTACTGCAACGGCAATGATGAATTTACTTTTCTTTATTGAAAATATGACACCTGCAACAATGGTTATAAAAGCCACAAAAACAACCGCTTCATAGCCATTACTCCAAGGGGCATGACCTGAAACATACCATCTTACACCCAATCCGAGTGCGTGTAATAACAACCCGATAAGAGTCAACCCAATCAAGAGTTTGAGAACTATTTTCACAAATTTAAAAGTTCCAAAAAAGAGATCAATGAAGGAAAATAACAACAAACCAAATCCGACAAACATATAAAACATCATCAAATATTTGAAGACATTCCAACGGTTGTATTTGATTTCAAAGTCTATCTTTTTAGTAGATGGAATGATAGAAGCACCCATTTTTAATTGATATCCTTTGATGTAACCTAAATATTCATCGGCTTCAGTATAATCATTGGTTTCAACTGCTTTTACCAAAGATTGTAAATACATATCATGCATTTTGAGAATCATGGTATCTTGTGCCACAAAAGCGTTTTTGTCAATTCCGGAATACCATTTTTGATCAGGATCTCCTGTTTTGGGATAAATATGTAATAAATTTCCGTTTAAAACTTCCAACATTACATTGAATCGATCGTTGAGATTGATGATTTCTTTGTCGGTTGAAGTTTTGTCCATATCCCTTTTGATAGATGCCTTTTCAACCGGTATTTCCAAGTAATAAGTGCCAGTTCTAAAGAAATTGGCAGCCGATGTATGGCCTTCTTTTGTAAAGATGGCTTCAGAGGTTTTTTTACCCAAAGCATTGGGTTTGACGTGAATCAAATATTCTTCACCCCATGCGTATGGGTCAATTTGAGCCGATAAAATGACTTGTTCGGCAGTGTAGTCTTGATAAGTATCTTTTTTGTAGATTTTGCGCAAAGCTTCCAGAGCATATGTATTGATCGGTTTGATACGACCTTGATGATCTTGAATGAGTAATTCCCCAAATTTATGAGCATGTTCCTTACTGACTACGTATTTTTGAGTGGTACGAACCGGTTCCTGAGCGAAAATGACGGAGGACATACTCAAAAACAAAAGGGTTAACAAGGACTTATTTTGACTCAATTTACTTAATTTTTTACTTAAATCTTTGAAGTGTGATCCTTTCCAAAATAGTGTAAAAAACATACCCAAACTCATTAGGAAATAGCCAATATAAGTAATCAATGTTCCCCAATAATCATGATTGACAGAAAGAATGGTCCCTTTTTCATCGGGATCAAAACTGGATTGAAAAAATCTATATCCTTTGTAATCTAAAACATGATTCATAAATATCCTATAGTCAAAAGTTTTATCCGGGTCCAAAACTTTCACTTCACTGGCATACGAAGATGGCGATTGGGTACCGGGATATCTTTCCAATTGAAAATCTTTCAATTGAATGGAAAAAGGAGTTTGAAGAGCTTTTGAACCATAATTCAAATTGAAGTTGAGCCCATTTACCTTAACAGATTTGGGTTCACTGATGGCGTTTTTAGCACCTTGTAAAACAATTTGTTGGCTTTCAGTTCCTGATTTAATTTCGACATAAACGGCATCATATTGATATAGGTTTTTTTCTTCACCGCTAGCAGAAGTAACTATTTTTTCTCCTTTTACCGGAGTTTCTACAACCACAAATTGGGTAGAAGGAAAACTGTACAGTTTTTTTATCTGAACAGGCAAAATACTATCTTGTGGAATTTCAAAATACTCTTGGGTTTTCATTTCCATAAAAGCACCTTTTTCCATAGATTGAAATAAAAAGGTGGAGTCGTTTTTAACAAAATTCATGACTCCTTCCATAGGTTTGTTGAAACTGAAAAATTGATTCCCAACTTGTAGGATTTCATTTTCCGGAATATAAATGTCTCTGCGTCCAGTTTCATCGGAGAAGACCAGATGTAAATGTTCTTTTCCTTTGACATTGGGTGTAAAATCAGATTTGGCATTGGGAATAAAATCAATGTATTTGATGGTAAATGGAGTATCTCTGAATTTATTTTTCAAAGCAAAATAGTTGCTTCCTAAAGCGCCAAAAAGTACTTCTTTTTCAAACTCTTTTTGCTCTTTCCCATTATCAACAGTTGCCAATATAAAAGTTTTATCAGATAATATCACATTGCTTGCTGCACCTTCACGGATAGGCATCAAGCCTTCAAATCCAAAATAGCGAGTTACAAAAGCACCAATAAGGATAACTATAAAAGCAATGTGAAATAACAAGACAGGCCATTTTTCTCTTCTGTATAACCTGTATCTGAATATGTTACCTATAAAATTTAAAGTAAGCAATATCATGATCCATTCAAACCACCAAGAATTGTAAATTACAGCTTTGGCTGTCTGAGTACCATAGTCGTTTTCAATAAAAGTAGCGGTAGCCATGGCTACGATAAAAAGTACAATCAACACACTCATAAAGCGGGTTGAAATAAGGAAATTCCAAATTTTTTTCATTGGATGTTAATTAGTGATTTTTAGATTGCAAAAGTATAGATAAAAGCAGTAAGTTAATGATATACAAATAAAAAAAAACAACTATAAAAAAAACAAACAAGAAAAATAGAACCCTATTCTGAAGAATAGCGTATTAGTTTTCTAATTTCTAATTTCTAATTTCTAATTTAATAAGTATTCGTCATATTTTCATCAACTTGAATGATGAAATCTGCTTTTTTAACGAAGTCTTTGTCAAA
Organism: Flavobacteriia bacterium; assembly: GCA_011391075.1. Lineage (GTDB taxonomy): Bacteria > Bacteroidota > Bacteroidia > Flavobacteriales > Flavobacteriaceae. The sequence continues at coordinate 12,254 of JAABRF010000056.1, forward strand.
TTTTTTAATGTCTTTGACGGTTTCAGTAGTGATGGTCATGATTTTTAATTCGGGTTTGTATTTTTTTAGATACCATACAATACCCTCATAATTATTGGAATGATAAGCTCCATTGAAATGGATGAGTACATGATCTTTTTTCCACGCTTTGGTGATGAAGAATGCCATGGTAGCATCTTTGATGGCTTGAGCCTTGGGCAAATTTTCTCCACCGTGTCCACCCATCATCTCCATCATTTCCACATATCCAGGTAGGGTAGCATCGTAGGGAATAGGTAGTGGAGCCATCCATTCTTTTTCTTGTGAGCTGGCATCATTCAAGCCTTCAAACCCATTTTTGAAAACTTTATTGGCCAAGTATCTCGGAATGTTACAAGCACAAACATCTATTTTTTTGTCCTTGGCAAAATCTACCAAAGGTTTGTAATCGGTTTTGTAATTGTTCCACATTTTTGTGAGCGAATCCAATTGTTTTTGATCAATTTTTCCCTTCATGTATTGATCCATCAATTCATCTTGATTGCGTTCGAGCATTTCAAATCCGAGAATCAAATCTTCTTTTTTTTCCAAATCGGCTGTTAATTCATATTGTAGCCAATGTGAAATGGCATTGTTGTGGAGTTCGCCAAATAAAACGATGTCTACTTTTCCAGCTTCTTTGAGCATTTTCTTATAAGAAGTTTTTTTACCTTCAGCATTATAAAGCTGATAAGGTTGCTTGTCTTGTGCTACTATATTTAATGAAAAAAACAGTGTTAAAGTCAAATTTAAAAGAGTTTTCATAAAAAAAACACAATAGATTGAGCCATTGTACAGGGCAAATGTATAAATTTGTATGCTTTCAAATGGCTTAAATGCTAAAAAGTTGAAAGTTAGATGTCAACTCATTTGCATTTAGTTAATTAAATGGAATTTTTAATACATTAATGTTATATATAAATTTTTAACATAGTCTGTAATCACAATTTGAATAACTCAACCGATTAGTCAAAGATTTCAATCTTCACATATATCCAATACACTACAAACTTTAAGAACTTTACAAACTTTAAGAACTTTAAAACTTTACAAACTTTACAATGAAATATCTACCCATAGACAGCAATCTATTTATCAAAAATCGTAAGAAATTTGCCGCCAAAATGGCACCCAATTCATTAGCTATTTTTAATTCCAATGACATCTATCCGGTCAGTGCCGATAGTACTTTGCCTTTTGCTCAACATCGTGATATTTTTTATTTATCGGGTGTTGATCAAGAAGAAAGTGTATTGGTCATTTTTCCCGATTCTCCTAAAAAAGAAAATAGAGAAATTTTATTTTTAAAAGAAACCAATGCGCATATTGCTATTTGGGAAGGAGCCAAATTGGATAAAAAACAAGCATTTGAAACTTCGGGAATTGAAACGGTTTATTGGTTGCAAGACCTTGAAAAAGTTTTATTCGAATTGATGACACAAACAGAAAATGTGTACCTCAATACCAATGAACATTACAGAAGCAATGTTGAAACCGAAACCCGTGAAGCTCGTTTTGTCAAAAAATTGAAGGATAAATATCCCGGTCATGAGTACAAAAGAAGCCAACCCATATTGCAAAGATTGCGTTCTATCAAAGAACCTGAGGAAATTGCGCTGATTCAAGAGGCTTGTAACATTACTGAAAAAGGAGTCAGGAGAATTTTTAATTTTGTAAAACCGGGTGTATGGGAACATGAAATTGAAGCCGAATTTGCCCACGAGTTTTTACGCAATCGCGCCAATGGCAACGGTTTTGCCTATACGCCTATCATCGCTAGTGGAGCTAATGCCAATGTCTTACACTACATCGAAAACAATCAACAGTGTAAAGCAGGCGAATTGATCTTGATGGACGTAGGAGCGATGTATGCCAATTATTCCTCCGATTTGACCCGTATGATTCCGGTTTCCGGCAAATTTTCTGACAGACAAAAAGAAGTCTATAATGCGGTATTGCGTGTAAAAGATGCGGCAGCTAAAATGTTGGTTCCAGGTGCTTATTGGGCTGCATACCAATTTGAAGTAGGTAAAATCATGACCAAAGAATTGATAGGGCTCGGTTTATTAACCCAAGCCGATGTGGATCAAGAAGATCCAAAATGGCCGGCGTATAAAAAATACTTTATGCACGGTACATCTCATCACATGGGTTTGGATACGCATGATTATGGTATCCTTACCGAACCCATGCAAGCCGGAATGGTCTTTACAGTAGAACCCGGTATCTACATTCCCGAAGAAGGTTTCGGCATCCGAATTGAAGATGACTATGTCATTCAAGAAAAGGGTGAACCATTTAACTTAATGCAAAACATTCCGATAACAGTTGAGGAAATTGAAGCATTTA
>JAABRF010000057.1 GCA_011391075.1 Flavobacteriia bacterium
TACATCAAAGATTGCGCAAACTCGAAGCTTCCGGATTATTAAAGGGTTCTAAATTTGTTTTAGATCCCAAAATTTTAGGATATAAAACGCTTGCATTTGTAGGGATTTTTCTGGACAGTGCAGGCATTTACAAAGATGCTATAGAAAAATTGAAAAGCATTCCCGAAGTAATAGAAAGTCATTATACAACCGGTGATTACGCCATTTTTATCAAAATTCTCTGTAAAGACAACGAACATTTGATGAAAGTACTCAACCATCAGATTCAAGCTATCAAAGGTGTTTCCCGAACAGAAACATTTATCTCATTGGACCAACAAATTGATAGACAGATTGGGTTTTAATGCAGAAATTGGGAAGATATATGGTGTCTTTATTTTATTGGGATTAGATCGCAATTCAGAAAGTTTTTGAAATCCGTTTTAAAGAAAAAATGATTTGTTTCCCTATCAACTAAACCTTTCTCGCAATTCCACCTTCTGCCATTCTCTCTTTAACACTTGATAGGTAGCTTTCTCGGTCAAGACTTCGGCTGATTCCACTTCATCCGATTTCATGAGTTGCTCCGCAATATCGATACGATAGAGCAATTGCATAAAAACATCAAATTTATATTGTATCAACTGGTATAATTCGTAGGAAACTTCTTTGATCAGTTCTTCGGGCGTTGTTGATTCAGAAATGTCGATAGTCAAACCTGTCAACTCAAAATCCTTCTTCACCTGAAGCAACATTTTAGGATACAAATGCGCATATCGGGTATCGGTCAACCAAGTATAGGTAGCTGGGATTTCATTCATCAGTGCTTTCTACTTTTTAATTGTTGCATCAATGTTTCCAATACTATTTTGGATTGGGATTGTAAAGGTAATTCGTTTAAAAGTTGTTCGGCTGTCAAGGTATAGTGTTCCATCTCATTTTGAATCAAAATATCAACACTGTACTTTTTAAATAGGTCTTTTACTTTTTCAATTTTATCCACTTCCGAATAACCGTTAAACAATGTTGTCAGTACTTGCTTATCACAATCATCCGCAAGTTCCAAAGTTTTCAACACCAACCAAGTTTTTTTATTTTCCATAATGTCTCCGCCTATTTGTTTTCCAAAGGTTTCGACGTTTCCAAACGTATCCAAATAATCATCTTGCATTTGAAATGCCAAGCCCAATTGGATGCCAAAATCGTAAATTTTTTGTTGGTCTTCTAGTTTTGCATCGGCGACAATAGAACCCATTTTGAGTGCAGCACCCAATAAAACAGCTGTTTTCAAACGTATCATTTCCATGTATTCCTGAAGAGAAACACTTTCTTTATTTTCAAAATCCATGTCGTATTGTTGTCCTTCGCAAACCTCAATCGCTGTTTGAGTAAGGACTTGGGTCAAGGATTTAAAAACTTCAGGTTCAAATTGGTTTAAATACGCATAGGCTTTTATCATCATGACATCACCCGATAGAATAGCTGTATTTATATTCCAATGTTGATGAACCGTAGGTTTTCCACGTCGGATAGGAGCTTGGTCCATGATATCGTCATGCAACAAAGTAAAATTGTGAAAAACTTCAACCGACATGGCCACAGCAAGAGCCTTTTGAATCTCCCCTTTAAAACCATCTGATGCAATCAAAGTCAATACCGGACGTATGCGTTTGCCACCCAACTCCAAAATATACTGCATGGGTTGATACAAATTACGAGGTTCTTGTTGCGGATAATTAGATTCTAAGTAATTAGAAAATAGCGTTATATATTCTTTTAGAGTCATAATAGTTTGTTTGGTGTAAAGGTAAAAAAATCCTTCACGTTTGCCAATATTACAAACAAATGTTAATAAATTGGAAAACTTTGGAAACTTTTTTGGTTTTTAAAGTTTCCTGCATATCTTTGCCGTTTTAAATATTAAAATTTAAAGTAAAATATTTCACATCTTTAATGAGAGAAAAAATATTACATAAAGCAAGCGAATTATTTATCACCCTTGGAGTGAAAAGCGTTACTATGGATGATTTGGCGGAAAGAATGGCGATTTCCAAAAAGACCATTTATGAGTTTTATGCCAATAAATACGAACTTATCAAGGCTACTACTGATTTTTTATTTGAAAAAATAATGAATGAAATTAATAGCATTTGTATCAGTGAATCAAATTCACCCATTCATAATCTTTTTGAAATCAATTACTTTATATGTAATCAATTAAACGAAGACAACAATACTGAATACCAATTACAAAAATACTATCCTGAAGTTTATGCTAGTTTACATGTAAAAAAATTAGGTGCTGTTACGGAAGGTATCACTGAAAATATTGAAAGAGGAATCAAAATGGGGCTTTACAGAAAAGATATTGACATCCCTACACTTGCCCGATTTTATTACAATGGCACCAACACTTTGAAAGACCAAACCATTTTTCCCAAAGATCAATATAAAATATCCCAATTGATGCATACCTTTTTAATTTATCACATTCGGGCCATATCAACTCCAAAAGGCTTAAAAGAATTGGAAAATTATCTTCAAAAAAATTCAAAATAATTGTAATAACCAAAACAGAAAAGCTACTTATCAACATTGAAAATTTATCTTATGCAATTTAAATCTTTATTACTAATACTCTTTATCCCTTTTCTAGCAATGGGACAAGAAAAATCGGACTTTACATTGGCAGAAGCTGTCGAATATGCTAGAACCAACAGCTATGCAATGCTTAATGCCGATGATGACATTGCCGCAGCCAAAAAGAAAGTGTGGGAAACCACCACCATGGGTTTGCCTCAAATAAACGGATCGGTTGATTATCAAAATTTTCTCAAACAACCTGTTTCATTAATTCCGGCAGAATTTTTTGGAGGACAACCCGGTGAATTTGCCGAAATATCTTTTGGTACAAAACACAATATGAGTGCTTCGACAACTTTAAACCAACTCATTTTTGACGGTTCCTATTTAGTAGGTTTACAATCAGCTCAAGTGTATTTGAAAATCAGTGAAAGCATTAAAGAAAAAACCGATATCTCTATCAAACAAGGGGTAATTAATGCCTATGCAGGCGTTCTTATGACTAGAGAAGGCATCGATATTTTGAAGAAAAACAAACAAAATATTGAACAATTGCTATTTGAAACGAGAGAAATCATCAAAAGCGGTTTTGCAGAAGAGCAAGATGCCGAACAATTGGCATTAACATTATCTACTATTGAAAATCAATTGAATAACACGCAAAGATTGGAACAATACAACCTCAATATGTTAAAATACGCCATGGGTATTCCCATCGAAAAAACCATATTTTTAACTGATAAGATGGATGTTTTGGCTGTTCAAAACAGTGATTTGAATGTATTGGCTCAAAAATTTGATTATACCAGCCATATCGATTATAAAATCTCAGAAAACAGTGTACAAGCCAATAAACTTTTGACCAAATTGGAACAAAGTAAAGCACTACCCAGTATAGGTGCTTTTATCAATTATGGCGTTAGTGCCTATGGGGAAAAATTCAAATTTTTCAGCAATGACCAAAAATGGTTTGGCAGCTCTGTATTTGGTGTTCAAATCAGTGTGCCCATTTTCAGCAGTTTACAACGTACATCACGAGTGCAACAAGCCAAGATCAATCTTGACAAAGCAGAAAGAGGGCAGTTGGAGACCGTTGAAAAATTGAATTTAGGTTATCAATTGGCTAAAACCAATTACGAAAATGCACTCAACACATTCAATACGGCTAAAGAAGGTTTAAAACTAGCTGAAAGTATCGAACGTAAGGAAAACATCAAATTTAAAGAAGGAATTTCTGGCAGTTTCGAACTTAACAATGCTCAAATCCAACTCTATGGCAAGCAACAAGAATATTTGCAATCAATCTTTGATTTGATTAGTAAAAAGGCTGCTTTGGAAAACGCTTTGGGACGGTAATACTGTTTAAAGTTAAAAGTTAAAAGTTAAAAGTTAAAAGTTTTAAAGTTTTATAAAATGAAAAATATTCTCATCATCAATGGCAATCCGGTTAAGGAAAGTTATTCTATGGCATTGGCAGATGCTTATCGCAAAGGTGCTGAAAAATCGGGTGCTGAAATCAAAATGATCTCACTGATTGACTTTGATTTTGGAACTCCATTTTTGAAAGATTTTAAAACGCCAAACGATTCCGAGGATTTGAAAAAAGCACAGGAATTGATTGCATGGAGCCATCACATCGTGTGGGTTTATCCTACATGGTGGTACTTGCCTCCAGCTTTGGTCAAAGCTTTTATTGAACATGTGTTTCTTCCCGGATTTGCTTTTAAATACAAATCCAATCCCAATCGGGTCGCATGGGATAGTTATTTAACCGGAAAAACAACACATTTTATTGCTACCATGGATGCACCACCTTTCTTCTATCGTTTGTTTATCGGAAATCCGGGAGGAAAGGCCATGAAAAACACCATGACTTTTTGCGGCATCAAGGTCTCTAAGCAAACCTATTTCGGTTCGTTGAAAGTTTCAGATGAAACCAAACGCAAGAAATGGTTGCAACAAGTAGAAACCTTAGGAGAAAAGTTAATCTAACTACAAGAAATCATTATAAAAACTATAAATTATGAAAACTGTATTAATCACAGGCGCTTCGAGTGGCATTGGAAGGGAAACTGCCCTTGTTTTTGCCGAAAAAGGATACCATGTTGTGCTCACAGCACGAAGAGCCGATTTATTGGAATCTCTTAAAAAAGAAATTCTCCAAAAACACAAAGTGGAAGTATCTATTTTTCCAATGGATTTGGCTCAAAATGAAAGTGCTGAACAGCTTTTCAAAAAAGTTCAGAATCAAAAATTGAAAATTGATGTGCTGATTAACAATGCCGGTTTTGGTTTGTATGGAGCTCTTTTGGAAAATGATCCCAAAAAAATTGAACAAATGATGGTACTCAACATGATTACCTTGACCCAATTGAGTCAATTATTTGGGAAGGAAATGGTCAAAAATGGACAAGGGAATATAGTCAACATTGCCTCTACTGCCGCATTTCAACCCATTCCCAACATGGCAGTATATGCAGCTACCAAAGCTTATGTGATGAATTTCTCAGATGCTTTGGCGTATGAATTAAAAAGAAAAAATGTGAAAGTTACTTGTATCAATCCGGGTGCAACCAAATCGGAATTTGCTCAAGTAGCTGAATTTAAAAGCGATGCTATTTTCAAAGGGAATATTCCTAGCAGTCGAGATTTGGCTGAATTTATATTTACTTCTATGCAAAAAGAAAAAGTTAACGTCATTCATGGATTAAAAAATGCTTTTATGGCATGGTCTATACGATTTGCACCTCGAATAGTGACCACGCATATTGCTGCCAAAATGATGGAATAAATCAAGAATCTTTTAATATTAAATATCTTATATAATGAAAAAAATATTTAGCTTACTTATACTTTTACTTGTAATTGCTTCTTGTCAGAAAGAGCAAAAAACTAATTCCAATCTATCCAAATTAATCAGCAATAAATCAAAATTGATGAAACAGATAGATAGTCTCAACAAGGAATTAAAAATTGTAGAACTTGCCATTAGCAAATTAGACACTACAAAATCCAAGCAAAGAATAACGATTCTAACTACAAAAGATACCGTATTCAATCACTACATCAGTTTACAAGGAATCGTAGCTTCTGACCAAAACATTACGCTTAATCCGGAAATGGGTGGTACAATCACAGCCATTTTGGTTAAAGAAGGGCAACGGGTAAGTGCTGGTCAAACGTTGGTGAAATTTGATGATCAAAATTTGCGTGACCGAGTCAACGAAATACAAACCCAACTCAATTTGGCAACGACTACTTTTGAACGTCAAGAACGTTTGTGGAATCAAAAAATAGGCTCCGAAATGCAATATTTACAAGCCAAAGCCCAAAAAGAAGGTTTGGAAAAAAACTTAAAATCTATCTACACTCAAATCAATAAAATGCGCATCACAGCTCCATTTAGTGGAATTGTTGATGAAATTTTTTTTAAAAAAGGAGAATTAACCGGACCCCAAACTCCTGTTTTACGTTTGATCAATTTGAATAAAATGTATGTAGAAATGGAAATCCCTGAAACCTACTTAAAATCTATTAAAAAAGGAACGCCTGTCATTTTAGATTTTTCAGCTATTGGCAAAAAAGTAAATGCCAACATCAGTGAGGTTAGTAATTTTATCAATCCTGACAACAGAAGTTTTAAAGTCCGAATCAATCTCAACAATCCTGATGGCGCTTTAAAACCCAATTTGTTAGCCAATATAGATATCAATGATTTTAGGGGCAAAGGTGTTGTCTTACCCAAACAAATCATCCAAATGAACCAAGCCGGCGATAAATTTGTATATGTCATTCAAAAAGATGCAAATGTTACTAAAGTAAGCAAACGCATTTTGGAATTAGGTCAAGAATACAACAACGAAGTATTGATACTAAGCGGATTAAAACCCGATGAAATCCTTGTTAATGAAGGGGGTAAATTCTTGAAAGACGGTGATGAAGTTCAGTATTAATTAGCAAATTAGCGAATTAGCAAATTAGCAAATTAACACATTGGCACATTAACAAATTAGCACATTATAAAAAATGAGTAACAATTTATTAAAAGAATTCGGTTTGTCCACATGGTCTATTTTTAACAAAATGACCGTTTTTGTATTGGTTTTTATCATTTTGATTGGTGGAATCATAGGTTACAATAGTATGCCGCGCGAAGCATTTCCAGAAGTGGTGGTGCCTCAAATATTTATCAGTACCGTTTATCCGGGAAACTCGGCTGTGGATGTTGAAAAATTGGTGACCCAACCTTTGGAACAAGAAATCAACACCATTTCAGGGGTTGAAAAATTGACTTCAACTTCCATGCAAGGTTTTTCCATCATTGTAGCAGAATTTGATTTCAGCGTGTCGCCTGAAGAGGCATTGCGTAAAGTGAAAGATAAGGTAGATGCCGCCATGAGTGATGCCAATTTCCCTAAAGACCTTCCGGCTGATCCTTCGGTAATGGAACTCAATATTTCTGAAATGATGCCCATCATGAACATCAACCTTTCGGGTGAATTTTCATCAGACGAACTCAAAGATTATGCAGAAATTCTGCAAGATAAAATTGAAAATCTTCCTGAAATTACCAGTGTAGATATTCGTGGTGTGCAAGAAAAAGAAGTAGCCGTAACCATTGATTTGTACAAAATGCAGTCTTCTGAAATCAGTTTTGGAGATATTGAAAATGCAATCAAATACGAAAATATGAGTGTTTCCGGTGGCGAATTGTTGGAAAACAACTTGAAACGCAACGTTCGGGTCATTGGTGAATTTGACAATCCTACGCTCATTGGTGACATCATTGTAAAGCAAGAAGACGGAAATATTGTGTATCTACGTGATATAGCCGAAGTAAATTTTACCGGAGAAGAACGCACCAGTTATGCCCGCGAATTCTCGCAACCGGTTGTTATGTTGGACGTTAAAAAGAAAAGTGGCAAAAACTTGATTTTGGCTTCCACCAAAATCAATCAAATTATCAAAGATGCTCAAGCCACGCAATTGCCTAAAAATTTAGAGGTTTCTATCACCAATGACATGTCCACAATGACCCAAAAGCAAGTTTCCAATTTGGAAAACTCGATTATCATGGGTGTTATTTTGGTAGTGCTTGTATTGTTGTTCTTTTTAGGATTAAGAAATGCCCTTTTTGTGGGAATTGCCATTCCGTTATCCATGTTTATGTCGTTTGCCATCCTCAATATGATGGGTGTAACCTTGAATATGATGGTGCTTTTTGGACTCATATTAGCCCTTGGTATGTTGGTGGACAACGGAATTGTGGTCGTAGAAAATATTTACCGGCTATATACCGAAGAGGGTTATTCTTTGAAAGATGCATCAAAATATGGGGTTGGCGAAGTTGCTATTCCTATTATTGCCTCTACGGCAACAACTTTGGCTGCCTTTATTCCGCTGGCTTTGTGGCCCGGAATGATGGGACAATTTATGAAACACTTGCCCATTACACTTATCGTGGTGTTGGGTTCATCGCTTTTTGTAGGATTGGTAGTAAACCCAATGCTTACTTCAGTTTATATGAAATTGAAGGAAAAAGCAACAAATTCGAAAAAAATAATAATTTACAGTAGTTTATTTATAGGAATCGGATTACTCATTGTAATAATGGGAATAAGCACCCAGAGTAAATTCTTTAATGCTGTTGGTTTATTGAGTATTACTGCCGGAATTTTGAGGTTACTCAATACCTTTTTCTTTACACCTGGCACCAAGTGGTTTCAAGAAAATGCACTACCCTGGTTGGAAGAAACATACAAAACTAGATTGCGTTGGACATTAACTGGAAAAAATCCCTATTATGTGTTTTTTGGCACTATTGGATTGTTGTTTTTTTCCTTTATTTTAATGGGTGTTTTTCCACCCAAAACCTTATTTTTCCCTGAAACACCACCCAAACAAATTTATGTATTTATTGAATATCCCGAAGGAACTGATATTGAAAAGACCAACGAATTGACCATTACACTTGAAAAAGATATTGAAAAACACTTAGGAAATTATGCAGTAAACGGCAAAAATTATTTAGTCAATTCAGTAATCGGACAAGTGGGTGAAGGTACCGCCGACCCCAATCAAGATATGGGAAGCGGAGTCACACCTCACAAAGCGAGAATTACCATAGATTTTGTTGATTTTGAGTTTCGTCGTGGCGTTGATTCTCAAAAAGTATTGGATGATATCCGTGAAATTGTTAAAAAATATCCCGGTGTAAAAATTTCGGTAGACAGACCCAAAGATGGCCCACCATCCGGAGCACCTATTAACATTGAAGTGAGCGGTGATGATTATGATGCAGTGATGGTACAAGCCAAAAGCATTCAAGATTACATCAAATCATCTGGGGTGAGTGGTTATGAAGAATTGAAATTAGACGTTGAGCAAGATAAACCCGAATTGTTGATTCACGTTGACCGTCAAAAAGCCAGACGTTTGAATTTGTCAACAGGACAGATTGGTGATGCCATTCGAACCTCAATTTATGGAAAAGAAGTATCCACTTACAAAGATGGTGAAGACGATTATCCGATTAACATTCGTTTACAAGACCAATACCGATACAACAAAGATGCCTTGATGAACCAATTGATTACTTTCAGGAATCAAAGTAATGGACGTATTGTTCAAGTTCCCATTTCAGCTGTGGCAAGCATAGAAAATGCAACGACATTTAGTGCGGTAAAACGTAAAAATATGAGTCGAATGATTACTGTAACTTCCAATGTTTTAAATGGTTACAATGCCACTGAAGTTAATAACAACATCAAAAAATTGATGGAAAATTATACCCTTCCAGAAGGTATTAAAGTTGCATTTACCGGCGAACAAGAAGAGCAAGCAGAGCAAATGGCATTCCTATCCAAAGCATTACTTATAGCCGTAATGTTGATATTCCTGATCATTGTTTGGCAATTTAATTCGGTAAATACCCCATTTATTATAATGACCTCAGTACTATTGAGTATGATAGGCGTATTCTTAGGTTTGGTAATTTTCCGAATGGAATTTGTGATATTGATGACCATGATTGGGATTATTTCGTTGGCTGGTGTTGTAGTTAATAATGCCATTGTGCTATTGGATTACACCAATTTGGTATTAAAACGCAAACTCGATGAGCAAGGTTATGATGAATCAGAAACCGTAGGAAGTATTGAACTTTTGAATGAAAGCATTGTGGAAAGTGGTAAAACCCGTTTACGTCCGGTATTGCTGACAGCTATTACCACCGTTTTAGGTTTAGTACCATTGGCCATTGGACTCAATTTTGATTTTCTAAAACTCTATACCGAATTCAACCCTGATTTTTATATGGGAGGTGACAACTCTGCTTTTTGGGGACCTATGTCGTGGACAGTCATTTTCGGATTGACTTTTGCTACATTTTTAACTTTGATTGTAGTTCCAATTATGTATTATTTCTTGAAAAAACGTGAATTGAAGAAACAATTGAAGAAAAAAGAACAAGTTGTTTTAGAATAATACAACTTTTTTTCAATAATCAAGTGCGTTTATTATCAAAACTGATTATAAATAAAACAGATGCAAGTTTTTTAAAGTTGCATCTGTTTTTTTTTATCCCAATTCCAATTGCTTATACCTACTTTCCACGAGAGAAAAATACTTCTGTTTAAATTCCTCACTTATAAAACTTTTTTCCAAAACACTAAACATTTCAGGTTTGCAATACACAAAAAGTTGTAAAGTTTGGTCCAAAACCTTTTTATGCAAACCAGCCTTTTCATAAGCAGCTAGAAAATCATCATATTTTAGTTTGCGTTTTTTACCATTTAATGTCAAAGCCAGTTCTTCTGTATCCTCAGGATTAACCAAGGCAGTAGGCACCAAATCATATGCAGGAGACAAGCGCATGCCTTGACTTTCATTTTCCAAAAGAGAGAAATTTTTTAAGTGCATATCTGCGTTTCCTGTAAAAAAACTAAACAAAACCTGTTCATAAAAATTACTCACATCTAGTAGCGGAGTTGTCGAATATTTCAAAACCAACTTTGCCACTTGCTCATGACTTCCTTTGTATTTATCTTCGGTAAGACGTTCGCTGAGTTGACACATATCTTCCATGTGAAGTTTTCCATTACGAGTTCTATCCACCCGTTTTGTGATGTAACACAAAGTTTCATCTTGTAACTTCACCAAACTATGAGGTACCACTTGCAAGCCACAAACAGCAGCCATGTGCATCGTTGCACTTTCCAATTCGGGTAATTGCGCATAATGTTCGGAAGGTGGTTTTAGTATATAATCACCATAAAGCCCTACTATTGTAAGTTTTTTAGTCAAGTTTTTTTCTTGTTTTCTATACAAACTCAACGATACTTTGGCTTGAACACCGGTAACCGCCATTTGACTTTGGATCACTTGTGAAGCTAATTCTTGTAAATTGTCTAAATTATAATGCAATTGAGGCGTATTCAATTGACCATAAAAACGTTTGTTACACGCTTGATGTACATCCGTATCAGGATCAGTAAGCGGTTCATAGCAATGCAAACACCTTCTTACATTAGAGGTTGACTTTTCTTGAACTTCTAATGTAGGCTGTTGCAACTTTGCAAAATATTTCTTTTTATAATTCTTCATGATGTATGACACTTACGGCTCCTATACAATCTTTGCAACAAGTCAAGAGCAAACCCATTCTATCATTATGGTTGAGTTTCCAATTTTTTTCAGCGATATCCAATAACCATCCTTCAGGAATTAATCCGTCAAAAAATGGAAACAACACTTTACTTTGGTAAGGTTTTGAAGTTAATGGCAAGGTTTCGCTTATGGTTTTGGCTACTTCACTTTGTAAATACTCTTTTGCATATGTAAACTCATAACCAGCATCGGTTTCACATATTACGCCACAAAAAAAACCATTTCTATACACACGACCACTTCTATTCATCTCCCCATAAATTTGATCTATCAATCACTACCGGACCCAATGTTTCTCCAAATAGTTTTAAAACATCATTAACTTTATCCATTCGCAAGGTGTTCTTCCCTTGCTCCAAATCTCTCACAAATCTCAGCCCTACACCAGCCTTGAGGGCAAGTTCGGGTTGCGTTAGCCTGTTTTGTTTACGTTTGAATTTAATGTGTTTACTTAAATCAGTTAGATTTTCTCGCATAATTATACCTTTTAAAATACAAATTTACAATTTTTTTAATATTTCATACCACTTATGGTATATTTTAACATTTTTCTTTATATTTATACCTTATTTGATATATTATACGGATTTAAGATGACTTTATATCCTATATGGTATATTTTTAAAATAGATACTAAATCTATCCGAACAAGTTCTTCTACTTAAAAAAATTCCTATTAGATATGACACTCAAAAAATCAATTGTTTTGCAAGGAAGTTATGCCAATAATATTAAAATAAAAGCCCATTTAAAAAAACCTCATATCACTTATTCAAAATAGGAAAAAAAATTTGAATAAAAAGTAGTTTCTAAATACATTGAGAAAAAAAGAAAAAAATTGAGAAATAATCATTGACAAAGACCTACTTTAAGTATAACTTTGTATATACAATGAATGTATCTTTGAATAACTTAATAAATTCAATGCATAATAAAACGCAACCATGAAAAAATATACTTACCTCCTAATTACCGCACTTCTCTCCTACGCTTTAAATGCTCAAGTGGAAAATACCAAAGACATGAAAGTTGGTCTCGTCCTCAGTGGTGGTGGGGCCAAAGGATTTGCACATATCGGGGTTTTAAAAGCTTTGGAAGAAAACGGCATTCAGATAGATTATATTGGAGGCACTAGTATGGGTTCGATTGTAGGTGCCATGTATGCTTCGGGATATTCTGCAACAGAAATCGAGCAAATCGTCATGCAATTGGGATTTGATAAATATATGGATGCCGAAATAACACGTCCCGACAAACCTTTTTTTCAAAAGGAAAATGATGATAAATACGCGGTTAAATTGCCTGTAGTAAACAATAAAATCACCTTGCCTTCAGGATGGACCAATGGTCAAAATGTGATGAATCAATTGTCCAAATATTTGCAACACGTGAGTATGGTTGATGATTTCAACGCTTTGCCTATTCCTTTTATATGTATTGCGACAGATTTGGAAAAAGGAGAGCAAATGGTGTTAAATAAAGGCAATTTGGCGCAAAGTATTCGGGCAAGTGCTGCTTTTCCTACTGTAGTCAAACCCATTGAAATTGATGGTAAATGGTTGGTTGATGGTGGATTGGTCAACAATTTTCCGGTCAAAGAAGTGCGTAAAATGGGAGCTGAATTTATCATCGGAGTAGATGTGAGTTCCAATACTTTGTATAAAAAAGATGAATTACGATCTGTTTTAAAAATTATGGAACAAATGGTCAGTTATCAAATGGTAAATGATGATATTTTGGCCAAAAAAGATTTGACTGATATCTACATCAACCCATTGGATGAATCCAAATACTCTACCTTTTCCTTTGATAAAGCTCAAGAAATCATTCAATTCGGTTATGATACGGCTATACTCCAAATCGAACAATTGAAAGCCTTGAAAACGCTACAAACCGATCATCAAAAAGCCGTTCGCCCCAAAGTGGAAATTAGAAATGATTTTACCATCAAAGAAATACGGTTTTCGGGAAGCAAACATTATCAATACGGTTATCTCATTGAAAAATTGCAACTCAAAAAAGGGAAACACATCACTTTTGAAGATTTATTCAATGGCATCAACCGTTTATGGGCAACCGGGAATTTCACCCAAATCGAACACAAAGTAGTTCTCAGTCAAGACGAAGGCAGTATTTTTATAACGCTTACCGAAAGTGACATCAAAAGTTTCTTGCAAATAGGAGCCCATTACGACGATTTATTTAAAGCCGGTGTGTTACTCAATTGGACCGATCGTCAAATTCTATTTGGCAACGATTTCCTCTCAGCCGACGTGGTGATTGGGGAAAATTTCAGATACAACATTCAATATTTACGGGACAATGGAGCTCACCTCAGTGTAGGTTTACAGTCGGTATTGCAAAAATTTGACTTTGAAACCGAATTTGCTGAAGCATTTTCCACTTTTGACCCATCGATGAACTACACCCGCATGCAGTATTTGAATTTGTCCAACCGATTGAATTTTCAATATGTATATCGCGATAATTTTGCTTGGGGATTTGGAGGTGAACACCAGTATTTAAAGACTGAAAACACCAATCCGCAAGCCATTATTGAAACCTATGAAAATGCCCATTTCACCCATTTATATACTTATTTCAAATTTGACACTTATAACAACCGCATGTTTCCCAAAAGCGGTTTCTACATGGATTTATCCGGAAAATGGCATATGACTTCATCGAGCGATGACGTTGATTTTCAACCTTTTTTACAAGGTAAAGTTAGTTTGGGTTACGCAATACCATTGGCAAAAAAATGGTTTCTCCAATTGCAAACAGAAGGTGGCTTGAGTTTTTCCAAGAATGAAAATCCGTTTTTGGATTTCCATTTGGGAGGTACCAATGACAATGCTTTGTGCAATTATATCACTTTTTATGGCTATCCATTTGCCGCCATGGGACATTCATCTTACCTGAAAAGTGCTGCAACTTTACGCTTTGAATGGACTAAAAACCACTTCTTAGGTTTTACTGGAAACATTGGACGAACCGATGAAAACTTTTTGGA
>JAABRF010000058.1 GCA_011391075.1 Flavobacteriia bacterium
CCTTTTTCGGTGTTGAAACCTTTAATTTTATCTTTGACATTTGGGTCTCTTAACTTGGTTAAGCCATAATATACACCACCTACTACAAGTGCAACAATAAGTATTTTTGCGAACGGAGTTAGTCTTGTTTGAGCCATTTTGAAATTAGAAATTAGAAGTTAGAAATTAGAAGCTCGCCTAATGGCGAAGCAGGTTAGAAATTAAAAAGGTCGGAATATTGATTGGATTGACCTTTGGGTTTGGTTTGGATGGGAGCATTGAGGTCCACTTCATCTTGAGAATTATTGGCTTTATGTAATAACAAATCTTTTTCTTCCCCCAAAATGAGTGAAACACCTTCTTTTTCCCATTTTTCCAACAATTCCAATCCTTCTTCTTCAAAGATTCCATTTTGTAAATCAACAGAATCCATAAAGTTGCTAGACACTTCCATAAAGCGTTCCATTTCGCCAATTTTATTACTGACGTCATCTGCAATATGTTCGAGTGCCATATCAAACATCATCTTTTTATCGGCGTTGCCGCTGATGATATTCATAGCCGATTTCATAGCAGAATGACTCGCTCTGATGGCTTTTCGTTCTTGTTCTTTCACTACGATTTGATCTTCTACATCTTCGATAAGGATTTGAGAATTTTCATACATTTTGGATAATACTCTGTATAAAATTTCCATTTTCTTGTACAAACCGTCCAATTTCAAATTCGATTCTTGCATTCTGCCGGCTTTACGTGATTTGAGAATCATAATGGCTTTCTTGTCATTGTCTTTGGCGTGATTGGCCATTTTCAAATTGTCTGAAATAGTTTGATTATTTTCAGTAATCATATTTTTCAATTTTACCATTTGACCTTTCAAAAGCGCAATCTGACTGTTCATTTTACTCAAATTGTTCTTCAAATCTTGAACGTAATTTTTCAAGATCCCAATAGGATCAATTTCCACAAAAATACCGGTTATCCAACGCATGACCGATTTGTACATATAGGAAATGAGGTTGCGTACTTTGGGGTCAAATGCCATGTATAAAACGACTGCCAATGCACCTAGTAAAAGTCCTAAATACAAAGTATTTTCAACTATACTGATTAAAAAAGGCAATATTTTATACAATAAATACAAGCCTCCGGCTCCAAGTGCAGCTAAAAAAAACATACCTGTTTTTCCTTCAGGTTTGGTCCAAAAATTTTTGGGTTTAAATTCTGTTTCCATTTAAGTTTGATATTATATTGGGTTAGTTAAATTTCAATTTATTCTAAAAATTCTTTAATCTTTTTAGAATCACTATCTAATTGTTGCATAATGAAATCAAATGTTACAACAAAATCGGATTTTGTTTTATCTATCTGAAGTCTGTCTGTTTCAATTTTGGAGGATAAAGCATGAATACTTTGCTTGTGTTTTTCGATTTCTTGGGTCAATAAAGTCAATTGTTTTTCCTTTTCGGTGATCATGCTTTTATAACCTTCAATTTCTTTTTCCTTGTCGGCTACTTTAGCATTGACTTGTACACTGAGTGCATTAGAAAACTCAGAATTTTCTTTATTGAGTATCTTTTTGTAAAAATCTATGGAGTTTACCAAATTGGGAACTGAAACGCCTATGGTTTGGGCCGTTGCATAAGCAGAACGATACATGGTTTTCTCGTCCAATCCCATTTTTTCCAATGCTTTCAATGAATTTTTGAACTCAATATAATCAAATCCCGATTGGTTACTTTGGTTGATAACCCCTAATAATTTATCTAAAATAGGTTGACTAACCACTCCTTTTGAAGTAGTTTTAGTAGGAACATTTTGACTTGTGGCATTATCTTTTGAAGTGTTTTCTGTACTTGCAGCTGTTTGCTCGGTGGAAGCTGTTTCTTTTTTTTCTGCTTCCTCAGTAACTACAAATATTGATTTAAGTTTATCAAGCATAAATATTTATTTTTTACAAAAATACATAAAATTATGAATTATTGGAAGCCTTGAAATAAGTTGAAATGACACATTGGAAAATGTAACTGAATTTCTATTAAATCAGAATAACGTTTCATAAGAAAATCCTTCCATTCGATGCAGTTTTCTAAAATGTGCTTGATCAAATTTCAGCAAAAAATGGGTAGAGTCCAAATATTCATATTGGTCTTCAGTAAGTTTCAATTCGAGTTTGATTTTATAAAAATCTTCTTCGGTTGCTATTTGCACATAGCGAGTCATAAAACCGAAATCTATCCAATTTACTTTGTATTTGCCATCATCGGCATAATTCATCACTAACGAACCCTTAAATTCCCGGATACTTTCATCAGGTCTAAATGCGAAAATCGTATCCAAATATTCTTCATCGTAATAGATGGTGTCATTGGATAGGCGGGTGGCATAGAGTTCTTGTGATTTTTTATTGAATAATTTTCCTTCTCTCAATTCAAAATATTCAGTCAAAGAATCCAATTCACTTTTCAATAGCACATTATTCGGACTGATGTTTTGGATGATAATGGATTGGGATTGAACCAAGAGTTTTCTATTTTCATTGATGGCATAGGTTCCCCAATATGATTTTGGAATATCTATCAAGTTTTTATCTTTAACGGGTTGTTCCGAATCAAAAAACACATTATAGGGGATTTCTGATTTCTTTTCACCACAACCTGTCAGGAAAAGAATCAATCCTAATATATAAAATAATTTATTCATAGAAAACAAGATTTAATTTTATAGTTATTGAAATAAATAATCAATTCGAGGCAATCTTAATAACGTCCCTAACATTAAAAAATTACACACACAAAATTAAGAATTTGTTAACATCACATATATGATGAAAAAAAAAGTTAGTTTTGTTTTACTGAATTAACTTTTCAGTATTTAAAAATGAAGTTTACAGCCATTATTCCTACTTATAACGAGGAAAAAAATATAGAAGCTTGCATTCAATCCGTTTTATTTGCAGATGAGATATTGATCGTAGATTCTTTCAGTAATGATAAAACTTTGATAATTGCTCAAAAGTATCCCGTCAAAATCATTCAGAGAGAATACGAGAATTCGGCATCGCAGAAAAATTGGGCAATTCCTCAAGCAGCACATGAATGGATTTTGCTAGTTGATGCAGATGAAAGAGTAACTCCGGAATTGGAAGAAGAAATCAAAGAGGTACTGACAGCCAATCCTGATGAGGTCGGATTTTGGATTTATCGGAAAAATTTTTTCATGGGAAGATACATGAAACACAGCGGATTGGATACAGATAAAGTCATTCGGCTCTTTCAAAGAGATCATTGCACGTACATGACTAAAAATGTGCATTCTGAAATTGTAACAAATGGAAAAGTCGGTTTTTTAAAAGGTAAATTAACTCACAACACCTATACATCATTTGATAATTTTATTGTTAAAAAAAATAGATATGCTTGGTGGTCGGCAGGCGATCATTTCAAAAAAAACTCAAAGATTGGTTTCAATCAATTGTTTTTAAAACCGGCTTTTCGCTTTTTTAAACACTATGTCATTCAGTTGGGTTTTTTAGATGGTGTTCCTGGTGTAGCCTATGCTTTTATCGAATCATACGGCGTTTTTACCCGTTATGTTAAAATTTGGTTGATGCAAAAGGGACAATATGAAAATTTGGATGCCAATCGGCCCAAATTCCTGCTTTATTTGTCTTATCCTTATGGCATAACCATTTTAAAACCTTTGGAAAAAGTATTATTGGAAAGGAAATATGAAGTTGCCTGGTTTTTAGAAATGCCCCAAGTTAAAGATTTGATGGATGAAAAGGAACATATTCTCACCAAACCTGAAGAAGTTTTTCAATACAAACCTTCCATCACTTTGGCTGCATCCAATGAAGTACCCCATTTTTTCCCAGGTATGAAAGTTCAGGTTTTTCATGGCTTCAATGCTTCCAAACGCAAAAAAAATGTAGGTCATTTCAGAATAAGAGGCTTGTTTGATTTGTATTGTACACATGGTCCATCAACGACAAAGAGGTTTAAAAAACTGGAAAAAAAGATGGAACATTTCAAAGTGATTGAAACCGGTTGGCCTAAAATGGATAATCTCTTTCCTTTGGAAATTTCCCGAAATGAAATTGCCACAGTTTTGTTTGCCTCTACTTTTACAAAAAATCTGAGTTTGGCACATGTCGATGAAATCTATGATGAAATCCAAAGACTTATTTCCATCAATAAATACCAATGGATCTTTACCCTACATGATAAAATGGATCCACTAATCGTTGATAAATATAAAAGTCTGGCTGAAAAACACAACTTTCCTTTTATCCAAAGCCCTACAACATTAGATCATTTGATAAAAGCTGATATTTTGCTTACCGATACCTCTTCCATCATCAACGAATTCATTCAAATGGAAAAACCTGTTGTTTCATATAGAAATGCCAGACCTAAAAAACATCTGATCAATATTCAGGAGGTTAATGAATTGGAAGAAGCTTTAGACTTCGGTCTTTCCTATCCACAAAAACTTCTGAAATCCATTAAAAAATTCAATAAGAAAGAACATCCATATAGAGATGGAAAATCCGGTGAAAGAATTATCGATGCAGTGGTTGATTTTCACAATGAAATGGGTGTGTGCAATTTGAAAAGAAAACCCTTCAATTTTGTCAGAAAATATATGATCAATAAAAAATTTCAGACAAAGTGACAATAAAAAAAAGACTTTACAGGATCTTGAAAAATTTTAAATTTTTACCGATTAATTGGCAATTTAAGATCAGACACTATTATCACACCGGTAAAAATTTACATTTGAAAAATCCTGTGGAATTCAATGAAAAAATTTATTGGTTGAAAAAGTACTATCACCCAACTATCTTAACAAAACTTGCAGACAAATACAATGTTAGAAGTTATGTAACTGAGGTGATTGGAGCTGAATATTTGATTCCATTGGTGGATTATTTTCAAAAGTCAGAAGACTTTAATCCCGAAATACTTCCTGATTCATTTATTATCAAAGGCACCAATGGTAGTAAAACCAATTATATTGTAGAGGATAAAAAATTGATGAAAGTTAATAAAATACGAAGAAAAATCACTAAATACTTGAGACACAACCACTATTATGAAGGATTTGAATGGGCATACAAAGACATTCCACCTGGAGTAGTCATAGAAGAATTGATTCATGAACCCGGAAAATCTTTTTTAACCGATTATAAAATATATTGTTTTCACGGGAAACCCGAGTTTGTACAAGTGATTTCTGACCTTGACAAGATCAAAGCGCAAACCTATTTTGATATTTTTTGGAATCCTTTGCCATTTACCAAAAGCAAAAAAGAACATCGCATTGCACCATTACCAAAGCCCGAAAAATGGGAAGAAATGTTGGAAATTGCTCAAAAATTAGCTGGTAGATTTCCATTTGTTAGGGTTGATTTATATTATATAAAACCAAAGATTTATTTTGGGGAATTGACTTTTTATCCAGCCTCAGGACGTACTGATTTTTATCCTGAGGAATACAATGTCTATTACGGAGATTTGTTACATTTGCCAAAATTGGACAAAAAAAATCTCGTAATAACCCTATATTGATGTTGATTAAACCTTTTCAAAAAAAAATTTATAGAATTCTTAAAAATTTAAAACCTATCTTACCCAAAAAGTCATTTTTGGCTTTTAGATATGCCTCATATACAGGTAAACACTTGAATCTCAAAAATCCGGTAGAAATTAACGAAAAAAAAAATTGGTTGAAGTTGTATTATCATCCGCCTATTTTAACTCAATTAGCCGATAAATACGCCGTAAGATCTTATGTGGCTGAAAAAATTGGCGATAATTATCTCAATGAATTATACGGTTATTTTCAAAAAGTGGAAGAAATTGACTTTGACAAACTTCCCAATCAATTTATTTTAAAAGCAGTTCATGCCAGCCATAAAAATCTCATTGTAACCGATAAAAATGCACTGAACATTGAAGAAACCAAAAAAACTTTACACAAATGGTTGGCTTACAACCAATACCAAAAAGTAGGTTTTGAATGGGCTTATAAAAACATCAAACCGGCCATTATTGCCGAAAAACTTTTAAAAGAAGATCAAAAACGGTTTTTAACTGATTATAAGTTTGTTTGTATGCACGGCAAAGTAATTTATGTTCAAATCGTTTTGGATGTGGATGGCAAGGAAGTTCAAGTCAATTACAATAAAGCATTTGAGCGAGAAAATTTTAATGCTGTAAATAGAGAATGGTATCAAGGTGCAATTGAAAAACCTGTGCTTTTTGACAAAATGGTCACATTGGCTGAAATTTTAGCCGATAGGTTTCCATATGTACGAATTGATTTTTATCAAATAGAAAACAAGATAATCTTTGGCGAAGTCACCTTTTATCCCGGTGATGGGAAATATGAATTTTTCCCTGACGAATACAATAAAATCATAGGAGATCAGTTACAATTACCCAAATTGGTATATGGTCAAAAAGAAATTACCACATACTAATTTCATAATGAGTCAAAATGAACAAACACAAGCGATTGATTTACAAGGCACTTAAAAACTTAAAGTTTTTACCCAAACCTCTGTTCTTCAAAATCAGATATGGAGCTTATACGGGTAAAAAATTGGATTTAAAAAATCCGGTGGAATTTAATGCCAAAATCCATTGGTTGAAAATGTATTATCATCCACCTATTTTGACCCAATTGGCTGATAAATATGCCGTAAGAGCCTATGTAACAGAAAAAATTGGAGCGCAATATTTGAATGAATTGTATGGTTTTTATACTCGAGTGGACGCTATTGATTTTGAATCTTTACCCAATCAATTTGTAATGAAAGCAGTGCATGGAAGCAGTACCAATTTGATTGTAAAGGATAAGTCTCATTTAAATCTTGAAAAAACTAGAAAAACACTTCAAAGTTGGATGCGACACAATCAATATCAAAAAGTGGGTTTTGAATGGGCTTATAAGCATATCAAACCTGGAATAATCATTGAAAAACATCTCGCAGAAGATGATAAAAATTGTTTGACTGATTATAAATTTGCTTGTTTTAATGGTAAAGTCAAATATGTTCAGGTTATTTTAGACAACGGCGATAAAGTGGTTCAAATCTTTTTGGACACTGAATTTAACATTCTTGAATTCAATCGAGTAAACAGAGAAAGCTACGAAGGAAAATTACAAAAACCCATTGAATTTGATACAATGTTGTATCTTGCCGAAACCTTAGCCGACAAATTACCCTACGTTAGAGTAGACTTCTATTTGGTTGACAATCGCATTATCTTTGGAGAAATGACCTTTTATCCGGGTGATGGTAAACACGATTTTTATCCGGATTACTTTAATAAAACCATTGGTGATTACATGAAAATTCCTCTCTTAGAAAAAGGACAAAAGGAAATTACCAACTACTAACCTCACAACCATTCAAAGATGAATTTGTTTAAAAAATACATCTATAGAATACTGAAAAACCTAAAGTTTCTCCCTAAACCTTGGTTTTTTAAATTTAGACATGGTGCTTATACAGGTAAAGAATTAAATTTAGAAAATCCGATTGAAATCACCGAAAAAATCAATTGGTTGAAATTACACTACCATCCACCAATTCTGACACAACTGACTGATAAATTTCGCGTCAGAGACTATGTTTCCGCCACAGTTGGCTCTCAATATTTGAATGAATTATACGGTTATTATACTTCAGTCGATGCAATCCAATGGGATGAACTTCCGAATACCTTTATTTTAAAAGCGGTCCATGGTTGCCGAAAGAATCTGATTGTGAAAGACCAATCAAAACTCGACATTCCTCAAACTAAAAAAATACTTCAAGGTTGGATGCGCTACAATCACTACAAAAAGGTAGGTTTTGAATGGGCTTATAAAAATATCAAACCTGGCATCATTGCGGA
The DNA here is from genome assembly GCA_011391075.1 of Flavobacteriia bacterium. Classification (GTDB taxonomy): domain Bacteria; phylum Bacteroidota; class Bacteroidia; order Flavobacteriales; family Flavobacteriaceae. Next base: position 7,890 of record JAABRF010000058.1, read on the forward strand.
AAAATTATTGTTTGAAAAAAATAAAAAAAGTTTGACCGATTATAAACTCTATTATGCCAATGGAAAATTTCTATTTCTTTATTTGGTTCAAGACTTTGATGGAATTCAATTTCAAGCATTTTATGATCACAATTTTGAACAAACAGAAATAAATTCTTTCAATAGATCACATCATATTACAGATCAACATCAGGTTCAAAAACCTCTAAATTGGGAAGAAATGTTGAACATTACCCAAAAACTAGCCGGTCATTTTCCATATGTAAGGGTTGATTTGTACAATATTGAAAATAAAATTATTTTTGGTGAAATGACTTTTTATCCAGGTGATGCTCGTTATCCTTTTACACCCGATTATTATAACACCATTATTGGAAATCAAGTACAATTGCCGATTTTGGAAAAGGGTCAAAAAGAAATAACAAACTATTAAATTTTATTAACAAAATCATGTATCCCATCCAAAGATTTGTTTACAGAATTTTGAAAAATTTCAAATTTTTACCCAAAACATGGTTCTTTATTTTCAGATATGGAGCCTATACCGGTAAAAAGTTGCATTTAAAGAATCCTATCGAAATCAATGAGAAATTAATTTGGCTAAAGCTTTACTATCATCCGAATATTTTAACACAATTAGCCGATAAATATAAAGTAAGGGAATATATTGCAACTAAAATCGGGACTTCTTATCTCAACGAATTATACGGTTTTTATGAAACTCCTGAAGCTATTGACTTTGATTCTTTACCCAAACAGTTTGTGATTAAAGTCAATCACAGTTGTAGAAAAAATATTATCATTACCGACCGTTCTGAAATCGACATTCCAAAAATCAAAAAAACGTTACATCAATGGTTGCGGTATGACCAATACAAAAAAGTCGGATTTGAATGGGCTTATAAAAATATCAAACCGGGAATTGTAATTGAAAAATTCTTGACCGAAGAAAATTTTCAGCACATAACTGATTATAAATTTCACTGTTTCAATGGTAAAGTAAAAATCGTACACTTGATAAAAGAACAAAATGGGCAACAACACCAAGCCTTTTACAATGAACATTTTGAAATTTTTCCTTGTAATACAACCAGCAAAAAACATTGGTTTGTAAAAGATGGAGAAGTCGAAAAGCCTGCTTTATTTGATAAAATGGTCCATTTGGCTGAAATCCTTGCCGATAGATTTCCCTTTGTCAGAATTGACTTTTACCACATCGAACAAAAAATAATCTTTGGAGAAATAACCTTCTATCCCGGAGATGCTAAATTCGAATTTATTCCCGATTCTTACAATAAAATCATCGGCGATTTCCTAACTTTGCCTCAACTGGAAAAAGGTCAAAAGGAAATAGTATCTTACTGATATTTCAAACTTTATTTATTGAACTTATATGATTAGGTTTAAACAATATCTTTTCAAAATTTTAAAAAATTTAAAGTTTTTACCCAAACCCCTATTTTTAAAAATCAGATATACTGCCTATATAGGTAAAGATATTGACTTTGAGAATCCTCTGGATTTTAATCAAAAAATAACCTGGTACAAACTGTATTATCATCCTCCAATTTTAACGCTATTAGCTGATAAATATGCAGTAAGATCCTATGTGGAAAATAAAATTGGGAAAGAATACTTGAATGAATTATATGGTTATTACAATCAAATAAATCAAATTGATTTTGATAGTTTACCGAATCAGTTTATTATCAAGGCTGCTCATGGCAGTCATAAAACCATTTTAGTAACCGACAAATCAAATCTCGATATTTCAAAAACCAAAAAAACTTTACAAAAATGGTTGAAATACAATCACTATAAAAAAGTTGGTTTTGAATGGGCTTATAAAAATATCAAACCCGGAATTGTTATTGAAAAATATTTAAAAGAAGGAGATCAAAGGTTTCCCATTGATTATAAATTCAATTGTTTTGATGGAAAAGTAAAGTTTATTCAAGTTGCGAAAGAAGAAAATGGCGTTAGACGTGGCAGATATTACGATCAAAATTTGATACAACAAGAATATTTGAGAAAAAATCATATAGGATTCAATTTTGAAATTGAAAAACCGATTTTATTTGAAAAAATGAAAGAAATTGCAGAGATTTTAGCCGATCGCTTTCCATTTGTCAGAGTTGATTTATATTTGGTGGATCAAAAAATAATTTTTGGCGAAATGACTTTTTATCCGGGCGATGCAAAATATGACTTTGTGCCCGACCAATACAATAAAATTTTAGGCGATTATTTTAAATTACCTTCCTTAAACGGTCAAAAAGAAATAACAATATACGAATGAATTCAGATATAGAAAATAGTCTAATAGCCTTAAAAAAAGGACAAACCATACTCTATCCTACTGATACCGTATGGGGAATCGGTTGTGATGCAACCAATGTTGATGCTGTCAACCGCATTTTCGAAATTAAAAAAAGAAACGAATCCAAAAGTTTGGTCATTTTAGTTGATTCTATAGAAATGCTACATCAAATCATTCCAAATATTCCTAATCAAGCTTTAGAATGGATCAAAATAAGTCCCAAACCGACTACCGTTATTTATCATAATCCGTTAGATTTGGCTTCCAATGTGATTGCTGACGACAATACTGTAGGCATCCGAATCGTTCAAGATGAATTTTGTAGGGAATTGATTCGGAAATTTGGAAAACCCATTGTTTCTACATCAGCCAATATAAGCGGTGAACCAACGCCTTCACATTTCAAAGCCGTTTCAAAAGAAATCATTCAAGCCGTGGACTACGTTGTATTATGGCGTAGGGATGATGAAGAACCCAAAGAATCATCGAGTATTGTCCGTATAACTTCCGATGGTGAATTACATTTTATTAGAGCATAAAAATATATCTTTGCCGCCTCGTTTTCTTATTAATATTTGAAGGCAAAAGAAATTGATTTCAACGTACATGCAGTATAAAGAAGCCCTAACACATCCTGTTTTTAATATTTTGACACAAGCTGCTGTTGAAAAGCAATGGCCTGTCTATGTCATTGGTGGATTTGTAAGGGATTATTTCTTAAATAGAGGAACCAAGACTGATATTGACATCGTTACAGTTGGAAATGGCATTGAGTTGGCTGAAACGGTAGCGCAATTAATTCCAAAAAAACCTAAAGTCCAAATTTTTAAGACCTATGGCACGGCTATGTTGCGCTTTCAGGACATCGAATTGGAATTTGTGGGTGCTAGAAAAGAATCTTATCATGAAAACTCACGCAATCCACAAGTCAGTGCCGGCAGCCTAGAAGATGATCAAAACCGAAGGGATTTCACCATCAATGCATTGGCTTTCAGTTTGAATGAATTTGATTATGGCACTTTACTCGATCCTTTTAACGGCCTTTCCGATTTGCAAAACAAAATCATACGGACGCCATTAAATCCCGATATCACTTTTTCCGATGATCCGTTGCGCATGATGCGTGCTATCCGTTTTGCTACGCAATTGGGTTTTGAAATTGACCCCATAACTTTGCAATCCATTCAAAAAAACGCTTCGCGAATTAAAATTATAACAATTGAACGCATCGTTACTGAACTTCATAAAATTCTGAGTTCAGAAAAACCATCGGTTGGGTTTAAACTACTCGAACAAACAGGTTTATTGGCTTTGATAATCCCTGAATTGGTAGCTTTAAAAGGCGTAGATGAAATTGAAGGCGAACGTCATAAAGACAACTTTTACCACACATTGGAAGTCGTCGACAACATAGCACCTCATACTGAAAATGTTTGGTTGCGTTGGGCTGCCTTGTTGCACGACATTGGAAAAGCCCCAACGAAGAAATTTGACCCCAAAATAGGTTGGACTTTTCACGGACATGAATACGTGGGTTCGAAAATGGTTTTCCGACTTTTCAACCGACTTAAAATGCCTTTACACGAAACAGTCAATTTCGTTCAAAAAATGGTTATGATGAGCTCCAGACCCATAGCTATCGTAGGCGAAGTAACCGATTCGGCTGTGAGACGTTTGGTTTTTGATGCCGGCGATGACTTGGAAGATTTGATGACCTTGTGCGATGCAGATATCACCACCAAAAATCCGAATAAGTTTAAAAAATACCGTCAGAATTTTCTAGAAGTACGACAAAAAATTGTAGAAGTTGAAGCGCGTGACCAAGTTCGCAATTTCCAACCACCGATTACCGGTGAACTCATTATGGAAGTTTTCAATATTGGTCCTTCCCGTGAAATAGGGATTTTAAAGGAAGCTATAAAAGAAGCTATATTGGAAGGTGAAATCCCCAATGAATACACGGCTTGTTATGAATTTCTTTTGAAAGAAGCATCCAAAATCGGATTGAAACCTCAATTGTAAACCTTAGTTTTTTTCACATCCAAAGTGTTAAAAACCGAATTGGCAGAAATGTATTCCGGTACGATGTCTTTAATCTTTTGTACCAATTTCATATGATCCAAACAATCTAATTCAGACAATTCTTGTATTTTAAGAAGGATATCTTTAGGTACAATATTTTCACTTTTGGCGATGAGAATTTTGGAATGGTGCGTTGGTATTGTAGTTTCGCTATTACTCAAAACTTCTTCAAACAATTTTTCTCCTGGTCGTAAACCGGTAAAGACGATATCAATTTCCTCGGGATATTTATAACCGGCCAATCGAATCATGTTTTTAGCAACATCAAAGATCTTGACCGATTGCCCCATATCAAACACAAATATTTCACCTCCTTTTCCCATAATGCCGGCTTCCAATACCAATTGGCAAGCCTCGGGAATGGTCATAAAAAACCGTATGATTTCGGGATGCGTTACCGTTAAAGGCCCTTTGTGTTCGATTTGCTTTTTAAATAATGGAATAACCGACCCATTGGACCCCAAAACATTCCCAAATCGGGTTGTGATGAATTTGGTTTTACCTTCAGCATTCTTAGCCAACGCATACAATTCAGCAATACGTTTACTCGCACCCATCACATTCGTTGGATTTACAGCTTTGTCTGTTGATACCATTACAAATTTCTCAACGCCAAAAGCTACAGCTAAATCCATCATATTTTTACTTCCCATAATATTCACTCTTACCGCTTCATAGGGATTTTCTTCCATCAAGGGTACGTGTTTATAGGCTGCTGCATGAAATATATAATCAATTTTATAACTTTCAAAAATATGCTGCATCCGTTTGAAATCCCTTACATCGGCTACGTAATAATGAATGTTACTTTTTCCTTTGGCTATCAAATCCATCTGCAATTCATACAAGGGAGATTCTCCCTGATCAATAAATATCAGTTGATCACACGAATATTCAGCCAATTGCAAACTAATTTCCCGACCTATAGAACCCGCAGCTCCGGTTACCATTACCGTTTTCTCATGTAAAGAATGTTCAATGGTTTCGTTAAATATTTCAATGGGTTTACGTTGCAGTAAGTCTTCCAACTTCACCTCTTTGATTTGTTGCGTTTTCAAAGTCCCATCAATCCAATCCCGCACAGGTGGAACAGCTTTAACTTTGACAGAAAAAGTCAACAATCGATCGATGATTTCCAATAATGCTGTATTGCTGATACTTTGAATGGATATGATAACTTCATCCACTCGCATATCTTCCAAAAACTGCTCATTGACTCTTTTACCTGAATAAATGGGAAGTCCCTTCAAACGTTTACCAATCAAATCTTTATTATCATCTACAAATCCTCTTACATCATATACTTTATTGACATCTTCCGAAAGTGCCATATAAGTAATCAATCCGGAAGCACCGGCACCATAGATCAAAACTCTAGATTTGTGTTTGATGTTTTGAGCCAATCTGTGATATATTTGTTTGAAAATAAACCTACTTCCAATCAAAAAAATCACATTCAACATAAAGTGAATCGCTATGATGGAACGAGGTATGGAAAATTCAAACAGTTTGAAATTGTAATTGATATAGAAGAAAATCGCCAAAAGTAGCGAGATGATTACAGATGCATAAAACACATTATAAGCATCTCTAATCCCGGTATGCCTCACAATACCTTTATAGGAACCCACAAGTAAAAAACTGATAATGGAAACGGCAATGACAAATGGAATTTGGTATTTGAAATAAGACCTATCAAATTCTAGGGTGAAATTAAAACGAACCAAATACGAAATAAAAAAAGTATTGAGTACTATGACCAAATCAATGGCAAACACCAACCATCGTGAGGCATAAATATCGTTTCGAATCAATTTAGAAAATACTGTCAAAATAG
>JAABRF010000059.1 GCA_011391075.1 Flavobacteriia bacterium
AGCTTTGGATGCCATCGAAAAAGGGGCTGAAAGTATTATATTTATAGCTCCAAGCGGATTTGATGCCGATGTACTTTTACAAAACTTTGAAACTACACACGTCAAGAAAGTGGTTTTTCAAATGCAATATTTGGCGCCACATTTCATCAGTAGTTTGAGAGCATCATTTCCCGACATTCCCATCGAATTGCAAATTGACCCCATCGGCCATTTATTGGTTACAGGCAATTGGTTTATCAATGAAAAACAGGATTTTGATCAAATTGGGTCTGTTTTGGACGAGCTCAAAAAAGACAATGTCTTGTTGATTGATGCTTCTTTGTATCAAAATGCAGGAGCCAATTTGGTTCAACAGATAGCCTACGCACTGGCACACGGACAGGAATATCTGAATAGATATGGCACTCGCATTTCGGGAGCGGTCAGTTTTAATTTTGCGATTGGCAGTCATTACTTTTTTGAAATTGCCAAATTGAGAGCTTTTAGATATTTATGGCAACAATTGACAGCTGTTCACGGATTGAAAAGTCCAGCACAATTGTTTACCAAGCCCACATTGCGAAACAAAACTTTATACGATTTCAATGTCAATATTTTACGAACCGCTACCGAAAATATGAGTGCGGTTTTAGGTGGCTCACAAGTAGTGAGTTCGCTACCTTATGATGCATTCTTTAAGAAATCCAATGCATTTAGCGAACGCATTGCCCGTAATCAACTGATTATGTTGAGAGAAGAAAACAATCTGAAAGAAGCACAGCAGATCGCCACGGGCAGTTATTACATTGAGCAAATTACGCTAGAATTGGCTAAGAAAGCGCTGGAATTATTGAAAGATATCGATAAATCGGGAGGAATTTTGAAACAGATTAAGGCTGGAACTATTCAAAAAAAGATAGTTGAATCGGCTGAAAAAGAACAAAATTTATTTGACGAAGGAAAATTGGTTTTATTGGGAACCAATAAATTTGTCAACCTCAAAGACCACATGAAATCTGAAACTGAATTGTTTCCATTTTTCAAAAAGCGAAATGAGAAGACTGAGGCGATTCCTTTGGTTCTCAAACGTTTGTCTGAAAAGTTGGAACAAGAACGATTGAGTGAGGAGTAATATATTTTTTGAATTATGAAACGTAATAATCTATTTTTCTATTTATTTTTTTTAACCTGCCTCATTCATGCGCAAGAGATGCCTCAATTGAGTTTGGGTGCAATGAATCGCTTGGAAAACTTTCCTTCTCAATTCATAAAAAGTCGGCATGTGGACGTTTGGTTGCCACCCAATTATGACACAACTCAAAAATATGCCGTGTTGTATATGCATGACGGACAAATGCTGTTTGATAGTTTACTAACTTGGAACCATCAAGAGTGGCAAGTAGATGAAACCATGGGTGCCTTGATGAGAGAACATAAAATTCAAAATACATTGGTAGTTGCCATTTGGAATAATGGAGCCGATCGAATTTCAGAATATTTACCCAATGGTATTTTTGAAAACGTATCTACGTCTATCCAAGCAGATTTTTCGCAAAAATATTGTAATAATCTAGGCGCACAGGGTGATGCCTATCTGCAGTTTGTGGTTGAGGAGCTCAAACCATACATCGATGCACATTATGCCACCTATACCGATGCGGCACATACCTTTATGATGGGTTCCAGTATGGGCGGTTTGATCAGTATCAATGCATTGGTCAAGTATCCCGAAGTTTTTGGTGGTGTGGCTTGCTTGTCCACAGCTTGGTTGAGTATGATTACACCTCATTACGAATTTCCAATGGCTACTTTTTCATTTCTTATCGATCAATTGTCCTATTCCACTTCCAAAATTTACATGGACTATGGCACCGGAGAAAGCGATGCTGATTATGAGGCTACACAATCTTTTATCCATACGATTATTCGAAATAAAGACTACCCTGAAGCTCATTTGAATTTCAAAGTTTTTGAAAACGATGGTCACAATGAAAAAGCTTGGAGCGGACGATTGGCTATTCCTTTGCAATTCCTGCTGCAAAAAGATTGAAAAAAAGCCGGCTTTCTTCTCTAGCATCTACTTTTATAGTACTTTTGTTCCCTTGCTCTTTTCAAAAAAAGAAAAGGTAAAGTTATCGTTTCACAAATCAACTCTTACATCCATTTTAAACCAGCCTCACCGGTTAAAATTCCTACAAGTGTTCAACCCGAACCTTAAACTTTAAACTTTAAACTTCAAACTTTTAACTTTTAACTTTTAACTTTTAACTTTTAACCCATCCATGACAGACGAAGAAAAACGCATTCGAGATAAATTCAAACAAAAAACCTGGAACGAAATCAAAACTAACGATTCCTGGGCCATATTCAAAGTAATGTCGGAGTTTGTGGAAGGTTACGAACGTTTGAGCCGTATCGGTCCTTGTGTGACCATATTCGGATCGGCTCGTACCAAACCTGAACATCCCAATTATATAATGGCAGAAGAAATTGCGTTTCAACTGACCCAAAACGGTTTTGGAGTTATCACCGGTGGTGGACCCGGTATCATGGAAGCCGGAAACAAAGGTGCACATAGAGGAAAAGGCGTTTCGGTGGGTTTGAATATTGAATTGCCATTTGAACAACATTTCAACCCGTATATCGATCGGGATAAAAACTTGGAGTTTGATTACTTTTTTGTTAGAAAGGTCATGTTTATCAAATATTCTCAAGGTTTTGTGGTTATGCCGGGCGGTTTTGGTACTTTGGACGAATTGTTTGAAGCCATTACCTTGATTCAAACTAAAAAAATAGGTCGTTTTCCTATTGTATTGGTGAATTCTCAGTATTGGGGTGGTTTGTTGGATTGGATCAAAAACACTTTAATTGTTGAAAAGAGTATCAGTGAGGAAGATCTCAATTTATTCCGTGTTGTTGATACAGCCGATGAAGCCGTTGAACATTTTGTAAAGTTTTACGAAAAATACAATCTGTCACCCAATTTCTAGTATTAGCTTTTATTCCTAGTAAATGGATTTTTTTTTACAAATAGTAGTTGATTTTAAAAAACTTTTTAGGTTGAAAATTTTATTCCATTTGACCTTGGTTTTGTGGAGTTTGGTTGCCTACAATCAAACCCGTATCAAAGTCATGACTTACAATCTGATGCATTTTCCGGGAACATTGGTTTATGATGAAGCCACTGGAACTTATACGGATCGGACGTTGGTGTTGAAAGACATATTGGATAATTACCAACCCGACTTGTTGATGGTATGCGAGTTGGAAAGTGCCACCGGTGCCGATATGATTTTACAAACGGCATTGGCTACACCCGACAATCGGTACAACCGAGCCAATTATGCGCCCAATCAATCCAATCCTTACGATAATTTGCAACAATTGGTTTTTTACAACCAACAGAAATTGAGTTTGATAGAACAGAATATCATTATTACAAATGTCAGAGATATCAATCATTACGTTTTCCAACTCAATTCTGACGAAGTGATCTTGTTGGACGTGTTTGTTACACATTTAAAAGCCAGTACCGGATATACCAATGAAATCAAACGCCTGGAAATGGTGCAACAATTTACCAATTATCTTGAAACTCTACCTACAGACAGGTTTGTTATTTTTACGGGAGATTTTAATTTATACAACAGTGACGAACCGGCGTATCAGGAAATTTTGGATGTAACCAATCACATTGTCATGGAAGATCCTATTAATGCACCTGGTGATTGGTCTAGCCATTCCGAATTTACAGCCATTCATACGCAATCTCCTTTGGTTTCCAATGGTCAATTTCAAGCTGCAGATGGAGGTTGGGATGGTGTTACCGGTGGTTTGGACGACCGTTTTGATTTCCTCATGATGTCACAGAATTTCAGATCTTCACCCAATTTATATTACGTACCCAATACCTACAAATCGTTTGGCAATAATGGCAATTGCTACAATTCATATATCAGCAATCCCGATTGTTCGGGTACTTATTCACAGGAATTACGCAATTTATTGGTCAACATGAGTGATCATGTGCCTATCGTCATGGAATTGGAAACGCCTGAAACATTGGATATCCAACATGTGACTTACCAAGATTTCATGAGGTTTGATTCGGCTAATGTAAGTAGAGACCAAATTAGAATCAGCATTTCGGAAAGTCAATTGGGAAGTACTTTTAAAATGATCAATCAAATGGGACAAACCGTCCAAACGGCAGTATTTACCAGTAAAAATATGACTTTAAATATTGAGTCTTTGGCTTCAGGTGTATATTTCATTCAAAATTCCAATGGCATGAAACCCTTAAAATTCTTCAAAATCTAATTCGATATCATCGATAACAGATTTTTGGAATTTGTACAACAATTCTTCATAAATTTTTTCAACTGCAATTTCAGTTTGTTCCCAATCCACATTGTCAATGATATAATGTGAGGCTGGTTTTTTTAAATCATCGGTCCATTGGTTTTGCATGCGCTCCAGTACTTGTTGTTCTGAACAACCATCTCGTCTGATAACTCTTTGAATACGCAAATCGATGGGAGCTGTAACCAAAATGATGTAATCACACATTTTATCAAATCCATTTTCAAACAATATAGCGTTCTCATAGATGACAAAAGGCGAATCAACAAGTGTTAGAAATTTTTTAAAATGACTTTGAACATGCGGATGAACTATTGCATTGAGTAGTTTTAACTTTTCGGGGTCAGTAAAAACTTCTGCAGCTAAGTAGGAACGGTTTAATTTTCCATTTTCATACGAATTATTGCCAAATAATGCTTTGATTTTGTGAATAATCTGAGGTTCATTTTGCATGAGTAACTTGGCCTCAATATCGGCAACATATACCGGAATTCCCTTGTTTTTAAAAAGTTGTAAAACACTGCTTTTACCACTTCCGATACCACCTGTTAGTCCTATGATTTTGGTTTTGTTATTCATAGATCAAATAATTTACAGAACTAGGTTCTATTCGGTATCTTTTAATGAAATCGGGTTTTTGGGTGAGTTGTGGAATGAGCATGGTTATTTTGGAGCCATTGGTCTGAGGAATTGTAACCGAAATTTCAAAGTCAGATGGACTGATTTTCTTTTGATTTTCAAAACTCACCTGATAATACAAAACAGCTGTTTTGGGAAATAATTCAACTTTTTGATTGCTTACTTTGGTATTGATGAAAATTGGCAAAGTAATTTTGATTTCGGTAAATTTACTGACTTTACCTTTGACTTGGACGATTGAATCTCTAAATACCAGATAACGATACACTTCTTGATTCAAATCGAGACCTACTTGCCATTGAAAATCAGATTGGATTGCGTTGTGTTCTACTATTTGAGTTGATACACTTTGAATAGGGTTTAAGTATTTTTCGGGACCGCTTACCCAAATGGAATCGGGAATCAATACAATTGGATCTTTCAAACCATATCCTGATTCTAGATTGAGTTTGATACGTGATTTAACCGCAATTTTTTGAGATTTCATTTTTCCCAATGCAATAAAAATACTGTCTTTTTCAAAAATCTCAATCGTAGGATCTTTCCATTGCTTTTGGATATTGGGTAGATTTCGATTGGGTAGATAATAAAACTGATAGTTTTTTCCTTCCGTAAAATCGGATGTTTGTAGGGTCATCTTTTTGGGGAAGAAGTACAGATAAATCAGATTGAAACCACTGGTTTTTACCCTTACAATCACCTTTCCGGCTGGCTGTTCTTGTAGAAAACGGTCTTTTAGATTTTGATTGATTTCTAGGCGAACAGTAGTCCAATAGGAGAATTTACCGGTTAAGGTTATGAAAATCCAAAGCAGTATCGACAATACCAAGAATCTCAGAAATAATCTAAATTTTCTGAAGTATTTCCTTTTCTTGATGTTCTCTGACTTTGGCAAAATAAATATATTTTTAAAAAGATAAAGGTACAAAAAAAGCGAACCGTTTAAAGTTCACTTTTTGAAAATTTCTAAATGGCTTTTGTAGATAGCTTGTAATGAAATATAAAAGTTTAATGAATCAACATTCTGAAGGGAAAGAAAACGCATCAATAGCCAAAATACTTCATCAAGTCTATCAATTCAATAGTTATATTTCTGTAGAATTTTGATATTTTTTACTCAATTCCATAGAAACAGCCGATTTTTCAAATTTGATTTTACCCGAAAGCGTTTCAATCACCAAGGTACCATCAGTTTCATTGATTTCTACAATCTTTCCGTGCATACCGCTGGTGGTAACTACTTTACTTCCTTTTTTGATGCTGTCTTGAAAAGTTCTTTCTGCTTTTTGACGTTTCATTTGAGGTCTGATCATAAAGAAATACATAACTGCAAAAAGTAATACGAAAGGTAAAATAGGATTTGATAATAATTGCTCCATTTTGTTTGTTTTAAGGTTTATAGTTTAAAAAATACTTTTTCTCAGTGTAACGTTGCGTAACTTGATCTCAGCAATTTTTGAAAGATTTTTTTATTTTGATAATGTTGTTCCCGATTTAGGATTTACATAACCCTTGATGTTTACAATCTCTTGTTGGTTTTTGGTATTGCAAGTAATGGTGATGGATTTGTTTTGATTTTCCGGTTTGCCCTGTGTATCAAATACAAATTTCAAACTCCCTTTTTCTCCGGGTTTGATGGCTTTGTTTGTCATATTCGGGAACTGTACAGCCACAAGAAGCTTTAGCTGAGGTAATGATCAAATCACTTTTACCCGTATTGGTATATTCAAAGGATCCGGATACTTTATCGCCTTCGTTTACTGTTCCAAAATCGTATTCCATGGATGTAAAAGTCATTACCGGGAAACCAACTCTAGCCAAACGAGCTCTTTCTTTGGCATAGGCTGCATCGGCATCTTCTATTTTATCAGCTGCATTTTGTTTGCAAGAAACAAGGGATATAGCTAAGAAAGCTACTAAAAAGATGTTTAATTTTGAGTTCATATTTTTAATCATTGTTTTTTTAGAAAAGCTTACGCGTCATTATTAATAATATCATTAAACGCAGCAAATTTAATAAAAACCAGTTACTACAAAAGACCTCGACCTACTTTTTGAATTTTTTCTTCTTTATTGTAATCTTCGACGATTTTATCTAACACGCCATTGATGAAAAAACTACTTTTTTGAGTGGCATAATCTTTTGCCAATTCAATGTATTCATTGATGGTTACTTTGGTTGGAATGGATGGAAAATTCAAAAATTCAGCGATTCCCATAACCATCAATAATTTGTCAATTTTAGTAATCCGTTCTGAATCCCAATTGGGCGTTTTACCATCAATTTCGATTTCATATTTGCTGTAATTCAAAATGGTTTTACGAAACAATTGCAAGGCAAAATCTTTATCATCGGGATCTTTATACAATGGATCAAGTATGAAAGTTCCGGTTGGAGTCATGAGATTCAGATTGTTGACAATCCAAGTGTTGACAAATGGAATATCATCAATCCAGGTTATGACTTCGCTTTCAAATAATTCTGCCAAATGTTCATTGGGTGCAATGATTTCTTTGTACAATGTTTGTATATATTTTTTATCGGCGTAAAAATCCGGATTTTCGATTTTTAAATATTTGGTAAATGATTTGGAAGCCAATATCTGACTCCATATGATGTTGACTATTTCAGGAAAGTTTTGCCAATTGGTATCTTTTTTATTTACAGGATAATTGGCTAAAGAAATCGAGTTCTTAAATTGAAGTAATATCTTGTTCTTGACAAAATTGGAACTGGTCTCTGATATGTCTCCGGAATAAATGTGTTTGTGTTGTGAAACATCAAAAAATTCAGTAGCTTTTTGATGCAAAGCAATGAGTAATTTGTATTGCAAGACGTACAATTGATGTAATTTTTCTATGCTTTCCAATAAAAATTTCTCTTGGCTGTCCAATTTATCATTCTCAGATAGAAGTAAGGCATAAGCCGATTGCATCACTTTGATACGTATGTGTCTGCGGTTAATCATTGTTAAAGAACGAATTAAAAGAGTTTTGGTGTAAAGTTCTCACTTTTCAAATAGATGAAAAAAGCTAGACTTTAAATACTGGGGCAAAAGTAAACATTTGAATGAAATGTATGCAATTTTTGTTTTAATTTGTGCATTACTTTTTTCAAGCTGAATCGAAACGATATTGAGGTTGATTTTTAATGCTTTAATACCTATAAACCAGCATCGATTCATTTTTTACAGAAAAGAATTTCTCTCTATGAAGGCATTGTTACATCTCAATAAATATTTTCTACAATATAAATACAGACTGTTTATAGGCTTACTCATTACGGTTTTGTCCAATATCTTGGCAGTAAAAGTACCTCCTTTTATTCGCAAATCTCTAGATGTGGTCGATGCTTATCACAAAGGTAGTATTACAGATTTGGCTACTGTCAAAACAATTCTTTTGCACAATATCTTTTGGATTGTCCTCTTGGCATTGGCTTCCGGAATTTTTACTTTTTTTATGCGTCAAATGCTCATTGTCATGTCGAGGTTGATTGAATTTGACCTCAAAAATGAGATTTACATCCAATATCAAAAACTTTCAGCGTCCTTTTACAAACGCAATCGCACCGGAGACCTCATGAACCGCATTACCGAAGATGTCAATAAAGTGCGGATGTATCTGGGACCTTCCATCATGTATTCTATGAACATGGTCGTACTTTTTGTGGTAACCATATACAATATGTTTCGCATCGATTGGCATCTCACCATTTATACGCTTTTGCCGCTACCCATTCTGTCGGTGACTATTTTTGTTTTGAGCAAAATGATCAATGACCGAAGCCGTATTGTGCAGGAAAACTTATCCAAATTGACCGCTTTTACGCAAGAAATGTTTTCGGGAATAGGTGTATTAAAAGCGTATGCATTGGAAACCGCCATACAAGATGAATTTGAAACCCTTACCCAAGAAAACAAAGTCAAAAATATTCATTTGTATCAAACCCAAGCGCTCTTTTTTCCCATGATGATTTTGATGATCGGAATGAGTAATATTCTAGTTATTTATATAGGTGGTATGCAATACATCGAAGGTAAAATGACTTTGGGTGTAATCGCCGAATTTATCATCTACATTAATATGCTGACTTGGCCGGTAGCAACATTGGGTTGGGTGACGGCAATCATTCAACAAGCCGAAGCTTCACAAAAGAGGATCAATGCCTTTTTGTTGGAAACTCCCGATATTATCAATGATTATCCACATCCCGAGATTCCATATCCAACTGAAATTAAAGGGAAAATTGCCTTCAAAAATGTATCTTATCAGTATGAAGACAAAGAAGATTTAGCACTTCAAAATGTGAGTTTTGAAATAGGAGCAGGGAAAACATTGGCTATAATGGGTCGAACCGGCTCGGGGAAATCTACTATTGCGGCTTTGCTTACCCGTATGTATGACGTGATAGCCGGTCAAATAGAAATTGACGATATCCCTATCAGAGACATGAATCTTACAACCTTGAGAGCTCATATCGGTGTCGTTCCACAAGATGCCTTTTTGTTTTCTGATACGATTGAAAATAATTTGAGAATCGGAAATGAAAATGCTACGATGGATGAAATCATAGCTGTCGCCAAAAGAGCTGCTCTGCACGATACGATTATGAGTTTTAGTGATGGTTACCAAACCCTGATAGGTGAAAGAGGTGTAACCCTTTCGGGTGGACAAAAACAACGCATGGCTATAGCCAGAGCCTTACTTAAGAATCCAAAAATATTGATATTGGATGATAGTTTGAGTGCATTGGATACCCAAACCGAAAGTGAAATATTGGAGTTTCTCAGAGCCTTGAGTCCGCGACACAATGTCATCATCATCAGCCATCGAATATCAAGTGTCCAACACGCCGACAAAATTTTGGTATTGGAACAGGGAAAGATTTTACAAGAAGGAACCCATCAGGAATTGCTTCAAAAAGAGGGATATTATCGCTATCTATTTGACGAACAAATACAAAAAAATGATTAAAAGCGTATTTGTAGATGTAAAATGCTCCATTGTGGATCGTTATTCCCATTCAGAAAAAAAGCAGCAATAAAGTTTATCAGAATAAATTTTTTATGTAGGTTTGTGTGTCCGCTCGAGAAATCGGGAAAATCGGGATTGAAAATGAATTTTGAACAATTAATTTAAGCATTATGAGCGACAGCAATTTTAATGAACATGAAGAAATTTACTCTCAAATACTGAGAGCTGGAAGAAGAACTTACTTTTTTGATGTAAGAGAAACCAAAGCAGGAGATTATTACCTGACCATTACCGAAAGTAAGAAATTCTCATCTGAAGACGGATCGTTTCATTTCAAAAAACACAAAATCTTTTTATACAAAGAAGATTTTAAAGAGTTTAGAGAGCAATTGGACGCTGCCACTGATTTTATCGTTTCCAATAAAGGAGATGTCGTTATCTCAGAACGCCATCAAGATGATTTTGTCAAACCTTCTCGCGAACACCTAGATCAAGATGACGAACCTACTAAAGAAGGCGAAAGCTTTACGGATGTAAGTTTCGATGATATCTAAAAAAGTCACAAACTTTTTTAAACGGCTGGTGAATTTCATTCGCCAGCCGTTTTTTAATACCAACGATAGAAATACTTCTGATTTCTAATTTCTAATTTCTAATTTCTTATTTCCACTATGGAAGAAAATACACTCATATTTGGCATACGCGCCGTTCAAGAAGCCTTATTAGCCGACAAACCCATAGACAAAGTTTACGTGCAACTCGGATTGCAAGGTGCCAATTATCAAGAATTGAGCAGCATGATCAATAGAAAAGGGATTGCTACTTCTTTTGTGCCTTTGGAAAAACTAAATACATTGACCAAATTTCAAAACCATCAGGGTATTGTAGCCAAGATGGCGCCTGTGGAATACGTGGAATTGGAAGCATTGGTCGAAAAAGTGGTAGCTCAAAAAGAAAAGCCGTTGTTTTTATTGTTGGATCAGATTACCGATGTACGAAACTTTGGAGCCATCATCCGTACCGCAGAATGTACCGGTGTTGATGGAATCATAGTGCCCAAAACAGGGAGCGCTACCCTTGGCGGTGCCGGTATCAAAACATCTGCAGGAGCAATATTTAAAATTCCTCTGTGTAAAGTAGACCATCTCAAAGATGCCGTTTACTATTTGCAAGCTGCCGGAATCAAAGTGGTAGCTGCCACCGAAAAAACTGAGCAAACCATCTATGAAGTGGATTTGTCGGGAGGTGTTGCCATCGTCATGGGTGCTGAAGACCGTGGCATCAATCCATCTGTTCTCAAAGTAGTGGACGAAAAAGCTAAATTACCTTTATTGGGAGAAATCGATTCGCTAAACGTTTCGGTTGCTTGTGGAGCGGTTTTGTATGAAGTGGTGCGGCAGAGGGGATTTGTAAATTAGCTAATTTGCTAATTTGTTAATTTGCTAATGTGCCAATGTGCTAATTTGCTAATGTGCTTATGAAACAGTAGATTTGATGAAAACAGGAATAGAATTACGCTTTTAAACTTAGCTTGAGTATTTGAAGGGGTATTAATTTTCCTCTTTATTTTCAGCTTCTGACGGTGGATTGAAATTACCGTTTTCGTCAAAATAGGTATCAAATTCGGTCTTAGTAAAGGTATACGCTTGTTTTTTAAGTCCTACATTTCTGTACCAATAAGCCAATGCCAAGCCGGTTAGAAATCCGGACAAATGTCCTTCCCATGACATTTCCTCTACAATGGGTAAAACATACCAAATCATTCCACCATACCAAAACGCAACTGCCAATGAGATGGCAACCAATCTCAAACTCTTTCTAAAAATACCACTAAAAAATATAAAACTTGCCAGTAAATAGATGACACCACTGGCTCCGATGTGAAAGGAATCACGGGCTATTACCCAGGTGAGCAAACCGGAAAGCAATGTTCCGAATACTAATATTTGAAAGGAAATTTTTCTGTAAAAATAAATCAATGCTGCAGTCAGTACAAAAAGCGGAATTGAATTGTTCATCAAGTGTTGCGCCGAACCATGGATAAATGGGCTGAAGACAATGCCTCTCAATCCGGTTACCTGTCTGGGATAAATGCCGTACGAACCGAAATTGAATCCAAAAAAATATTCAATCCAATACACCAACCATATCATTACCAACCATAGCAATGGAATCTTCCACACATAGGAATCAAATCGGAAAGGCGCTTCTTGAATGGAATTGTCGGTAATCATGGTATAAAAGTTTCAAAATTCAACCGATTTGAAATGACTAATATCATACCACTGCAGTAAAATAAGACTTTATGGCAGACTTCATTTCAAGACTGCCAACAAATGCTGCAAATACGAGTAATGTTTGAGAAATAATATTTATTCTCCTCTACCGGTATTTTTTTTCAATCTCTTTTCTTCCTTTTTTTCTTTGGCGGTTTTCAAAGGAGCTTTCTTGACCTCTTTTTTAACATCTTTACCTTTAGACATATATTTGATTTTTTAGATTTGTAATTATGGTAGCAAATTTAAATAAAAATTTTCATTTTCAAAACCCTAAACAAAGAATCCGCCTAACTATACACCCGATTTTCTTGTTCCGTCACCCGAATAAAAGTAGTACGCTTGGTCAATTCCTTGAGTTTGGAAGCACCTACATAGGTGCAAGCACTGCGTACACCGCCCAAAATATCTTGAATGGTTTCATCTACATCACCTTTATAGGCCACTTCAACCGTTTTACCTTCACTGGCGCGGTATTCGGCTACCCCACCGGAATGTTTTTTCATGGCTGTTTGCGAACTCATGCCGTAAAAGAGTTTGAATTTTTCTCCGTTTCTTTCTATAAGTTCTCCACCACTTTCCGTATGTCCTGAAAACATGCCACCCAACATCACAAAATCGGCTCCGGCTCCAAAGGCTTTGGCAATATCTCCGGGAGTTGTACAACCGCCATCGCAAATGATTTGTCCGCCTATTCCGTGTGCAGCATCGGCACATTCGATGATGGCTGATAATTGCGGATAACCTACACCGGTTTTAACTCGGGTTGTACATACAGATCCGGGTCCAATACCCACTTTTACCAAATCGGCTCCCGACAGCAATAACTCTTCAACCATTTCTCCGGTCACTACATTGCCGGCAATGATAACCTTTTCGGGATATCTTTTACGCGTTTGTTTGACAAATGCTACAAAATGTTCGGAATATCCATTGGCGACATCCAAACAAATAAAATTAATTTGTGGAACAGCCGTCATGATATCAGAAAGTTTGTCGGCATCCTGCTTGCTGATTCCGGTACTTACAGCAATGTAATTGAAGAGTTCGGTGGTAATTCCCTTTGAAAATTCACTCCACTCTTTGACTGTATAATGTTTGTGTATAGCTGTAAATAATTTTTTTTTGCCCAAAGCCAATGCCATTTCAAAAGTCCCTACTGTATCCATATTGGCTGCCATCACCGGAACGCCTTTCCAATGTAAAGGACTGTGTAAAAATTTAAATTCACGTTCCAATGATACTTGTGAACGGCTTTTTAAAGTAGAACGTTTGGGGCGAATCATTACATCTTTAAATCCTAGTTTGAGGTCGGTTTCTATGCGCATGGGTTGCTTAAGGTTTAAAGTTTAAGGTTTAAAGTTTAAAGTTTAAAGTTTTAGGGTATAGGTTATAAGGTTATTAGGTTATTAGGTAATTTGTTAATATGCTAATTTAAACATCTGTTTCATTTTCAAAAGTAGAATTTTAAGCCCATAA
>JAABRF010000005.1 GCA_011391075.1 Flavobacteriia bacterium
TGACAGGTATGGTCAAGATTGGATCGGTCGTGTCTTGTACGGTAATGGTTTGACTTAAGGTTGTACTGTTGCTACAGTTGTCCGTAGCTGTCCAGGTTCTGGTTAAAGTATAACTGTCTGCACATGCTCCATCTGTTCGGGTTTCTCCATCGTAGGTTACCGTTACACTTGTATCACAATTGTCTGTCGCTGTGGCTGTACCTACTGCAGGTACTGCACTACATTCTACCGTAACATTGACAGGTATGGTCAAGATTGGATCGGTCGTGTCATTGACATTAATAGTATGGTTGATGGTAGAGAAATTTCCACAAGCATCCGTTATTCTATAAACTCTGGTAATGACTATCGGACAAGTACCTGTTGAAGTTTGGGTAGAACTTACTACCAATGAAGCGTCTGCAGTACAATTGTCTGATATCGCAGGATTACCCGTTAAGGCTTCCAAGGCTGCTACGGTTGTTACCGCTGCTGGAGCTGCTGATACATTACATCCAGCAACATTGGTTGCGGTAATAGTACCAGTTATGGTTGGGGCTGTCGTGTCATTGACATTGACAGTTGTTTGACATGTAGAAGTACAACCATTGCTATTAGTTAGAACAAGTGTAAGAACAAAAGACAGATTACAAGAATTTCCAGCAATTACAGTTACGCTTTGAGTGTTGGATGCTCCTGAAATAGATCCATTACCAGAAATAGACCAAGCATAAGTTGACATTCCGGCAGGAGCAGTAAAACTATTTGAAGAACCTACACAAACTGGACCGGAAGTACCGGTAATACTACAACTCGGCAAGGCATTAACAACTACACTAGCAGTTGTTGAAGCTGTACAACCTGTAGAACTAGTTGTAGTTAAGGTAACTGTTTTGGTTCCTGAAGTTGACCAACTTATTCCAGTAGGGTTTTGAGCCGTACTAGTTGCAGGAGATGCCCCTGAACCAAAATTCCAAGCATAAGTTGCACCAGTACCAGCATTTGCAGCTGTAAAATTACCTAAAGCATTAACACATATTGGGCTTGGAGTTGAGGTGATGTTTGCAACCAATACATTGGCTTGCGTATCTGTATCAGTTGCTGAATTGTTTGAAGTGTTTGGATCGGTTGTGCCGGTTGGGGCAGAAACCGTAGCTGTATTTACTAAATTCCCCGAAAAATTACAAGGAATAGCTAAAATAACACTATAAGAAACAGTACCTCCATTTGGAAGATTTACACTTTGATTAATATTACCGGTACCAGAAGAAGTTCCCGTTGCTCCACCCGAAAATGTAGCTGTCCAACTAGAAATTGAAGTTCCGGTAGGTGCTGTATCAACAACTCCAACACTATTTGCACTACAAGGCCCATTATTTGAAACAACTACTGTATAGGTTTTGGATTGTCCAGAAGAATATGTGGTTGAACCATCTGTTTTAGTAACACTCAAATCTGCAACTTGATTGATTGTAACAGTTACAGGATCAACAACAGTTACTGGATTTACGTCACAATTATAACACGTTATCTCAGCCGTATAAGTTGTATTAACAGTAGGACAAACTGTCGTTGTTAGGTTATTTGTAATTAGATTGTGACTTGGATCATACCAACCAAAAGTATAGTTTGCTGCTGTTGGATTTTCTGGTAGAAATTGCCAAGTTTCATTAGTTGCGCTCCAAGGTGAGTCAGAGGTTTGACGACCCGGTGCTGCATATCCAACAGTTCTAGCATTATTTTGAATACCAACTACCGCTCTACCACCATTCCAAGTACAACCACTGGGTTTGTCAATAAGATTAACAGTAATAATATTAGTTGTTTCTTGTATTATTATTTGTTGAGTTGTTTTTTTATCTATACAGCTTCCATAACCAGTTTGAAGATAGTGCTGAACAGCATTATAATTTACAACAAACTGTCTAAAAGGTGCTGTACCTGTAACAAAATAATCTATGGAACCACTTCCTCCAATTGCAACTTCTGTAAGTAAATCATGATAAGCTCCAAAAATTGTATTACGCATCAGCGCAGCATTTGGAACATTTTGATTAAATGACCATGGACAAAAACCACCAGGAACATTATCAGTTGTATTGAAGGTAACAACCCCATTATCACCAATTAACAATTGGTTATAAGTATTTCCAAAATAACTAAAATTAAATCCAATATTGATGATACTTGACCAACGATCATCGACTGTAATATTGGTAGCAGTAGCAGGTACAGGAATAGGCGCACAATAATCGTTTCCAATAATATAGGTATTGGTATTAGAACCTATAGACAAATTCTGAACATCAATTGCTGCTGTTAAAGTGGCACATGAACCACAATCAACAGATGTATCTGCTCCAGCATAAACACCCATTCCACAATTAATATCCGATGTTTGAGAAAAGGCATTAAAACTTATTCCTAATATGAAGATATTTAGAAAAAGTGTAAAAATACCTTGTAAATTGAAAGAATATTTTTTTTCCATTGGAGATTATTTAGAATGAAAATTCAGTTTGCAAAATTGACTCTATCAGTAAACTTTTACAATTCACAGAGTTTATTTGGATTTTGGAAAAATTAATCTTTTCCTGATTAATAATTTCAGAAACATTTTGCGATACAAAAAAATCTAATTTTACATCGGCTGGAATTTTTAATAAAAGGTATGACTTTTCATCATTTCTTTCAATTATTAAGTTTTCATTTAAACCGTATAAAACTATTTTACTCAACAAATTCACAGAAGTCTTAATTCTGTGTTTTTTATACTCTAAAGCATTAAAATCTAGATTAACTACTGCAATTCTAATTTCAACTTCATTTTCACTAGTATTCTCTATACTAAAATGAAAACCTTTACTAATAGAAGCATCTCTTTTGAGCATATCTGTGGCAGCATCATTATCCACAATCATTTTAATACCACAATTATCACCTAATGATTTTTGTGTATCTTGACTTTGTATGACAATACTGATATTCCCCAAAAAGATTAATAGTAGATAACGAAAAAAGCGCATTTTAGACCAAAGATTATTCATAATAGAGAAGTTTGAACAATTAATTTTTCAGTTTACAACATATACTTCCTTGCAAAGTTAAACAATTATTCACAATTGTTAATAACTTTTTCATGATATTTGTCACTTTTATAAATAATATTTATTTAACAATATATAAATCAAATAATTAAAATTAAATGATTAATAAAAACATAACTCTCCGGTAAAACTTCATGCTTTAAATCAAATTTTTGTAATATTGTCCCATCAATCTAAAAACCAAACATTATGTATCCAGAAGAAATTGTGAACCCCATGCGGGCTGAATTAACCGAAAACGGATTTGAAGAATTATTTTTTGATTACGAAGTAGATCAAGCTTTATCTAAAAAAGGCACAACGCTGATAATGGTCAACTCAGTCTGTGGATGTGCGGCCCGAACAGCCAGACCAGGAACTATTATGTCTTTGAAAGGAATTAAAAAACCCAATCATTTATTTACCGTATTTGCCGGTGTTGATCAAGAAGCAACCGCTAGGGCTAGAGACTATATGATTCCTTATCCTCCTTCTTCACCATCATTAGCACTATTTAAAGACGGAGAACTCATCCACATGTGGGAACGACATCATATTGAAGGCAGACCAGCTGAAGTCATAGCTGAGGATATGGCTTTGATCTTTGAAAAATATTGTTAATTTTAGCCTACCGGAGTGACAGGTTATTCAGTTCGTTTTTTAATTAATTGCATTCATCCTTAATCATCATAAACCCAAAGGTTTTAGAAAACCTTTGGGTCTAAACAAGTCATGAACAACGAAAATATCCTTCAAAATACAATTGATTTTGTAAAAGAAACCCTTAAAGAAGCTGAAGGTGGACATGATTGGTTTCACATTGAAAGAGTATTTCACAATGCGTTGTTAATTGCAAAAAACGAATCGGTTGACCCTTTCATTGTAGCATTGGGAGCCTTATTACACGACATTGCCGATGCTAAATTTCACGATGGGGATGAAAATAAAGGTCCTCAAATGGCTTTTGAATTTTTATCAAAACTGGGTGTTTCAATAGAAGTAATCGAACATGTCCAAAACATCATTCGACATATATCTTTCAAACAAACCAAAGATCAATTAGCTTCTCCCTTTTCATCAAAAGAATTGGAAGTGGTGCGTGATGCTGATCGCTTAGATGCCATTGGTGCAATCGGTATTGCACGAGCCTTTAACTATGGCGGTTTTAAAAACAGAAGTTTGTACGATCCGGAAATCAAACCCAATCTACAAATGTCGAAGGAGGAATACAAAAACAGTAAAGCCCCAACTATCAATCATTTTTACGAAAAATTATTGCTATTAAAAGACATGATACACACGGAGACCGGTAAGAAAATGGCTGAAGAAAGACATCAGTTTATGATTGAATTTCTCAAACAATTTGCTTTAGAAACAGGCATTAAACTTCATTATTAAATTAAAAGTGAGTGTTTCTTGTTATAAAGAAACACTCACTTTTAATGTGCTAATATGCTAATTTGCAAATTAGCTAATTATTTCAATTTCTTCTTGACTTCTACTTCGTGATAAGCTTCTACTATATCACCAATTTCAATATCGTTGAAATTTTTGATTTGCATACCACAATCATAGCCTTTGGCTACCTCTTTGGCATCGTCTTTAAATCGTTTTAGAGAGTCCAATTCGCCTGTATAAATCACAATACCATCTCGAATGATACGAATATTGGATTTTCTGTAGATTTTCCCATCAGTAACCATACATCCAGCAATACTACCTACTTTGGTTACTTTAAAGATTTCTCTGATTTCTGCATTACCTGTTATCTCTTCCTTCATTTCAGGTGACAACATACCTTCCATAGCATCTTTGACATCATTGATGGCATCATAAATAATAGAATAGGTACGAACGTCGATTTCTTCTCTATCGGCAACAGCACGGGCTGGACCAGCAGGACGGACATTAAATCCTATGATAATGGCATCGGAAGCAGAAGCCAACAATACGTCGGATTCAGTAATAGCTCCTACACCTTTATGAATAATATTTACTTGAATTTCTTCAGTAGATAATTTTTGAAGTGATCCAAATAGAGCTTCTACCGAACCATCTACGTCTCCTTTAAGGATGATGTTTAGTTCTTTGAAATCCCCAAGAGCAATACGACGTCCGATTTCATCCAAAGTGATGTGACGTTGTGTTCGCACTGATTGTTCTCTTTGTAATTGGGCTCTCTTATTGGCTATTTGCTTCGCTTCTCTTTCGTCTTCAAATACGTGGAATCGATCACCTGCTTGTGGCGCACCGTCCAAACCTAGAACAGCAACTGGTGTAGAAGGTCCGGCTTCTTTAATTTTATTGCCACGTTCGTCATACATGGCTTTCACTTTACCACTATAACTTCCAGCCAACAAATAATCACCCACTCGCATGGTGCCGGCTTCGACCAACATCGTGGAAATGAATCCTTTACCTTTATCTAATTGTGCTTCAATTACAGTTCCAATTGCTTCCTTATTTGGATTGGCTTTTAAATCTAATAATTCAGCTTCCAACAGTACTTTTTCTAGAAGTAAATCTACATTCAAACCGGCTTTAGCTGAAATCTCCTGAGACTGAATTTTACCTCCCCAATCTTCAACCAATAAATTCATTGCCGAAAGCTGCTCTTTAATTTTTTCAGGATTGGCTGCAGGTTTGTCAATTTTATTAATAGCAAACACAATTGGCACGCCTGCGGCTTGCGCATGACTTATTGCTTCTTTGGTTTGTGGCATCACTGCATCATCTGCAGCTACTACAATTACCACGATATCTGTAACTTGTGCTCCACGAGCACGCATAGCCGTAAAGGCTTCGTGACCTGGAGTATCCAAAAATGTCACTCTTTCCCCCGATTTTAAAAGTACACTATAGGCTCCAATATGCTGAGTTATACCTCCTGCTTCACCTGCAATAACATTGGCTTTTCTAATATAGTCCAATAATGATGTTTTTCCATGGTCAACGTGACCCATAATGGTTACGATTGGAGCTCTTGACACTAAATCTTCCGGAGCATCAATTGTTTCTTGAATAGATTCTTCCAAATCAGCTCCAACAAATTCAACAGTATAACCAAATTCATCGGCTAATATGGTAATGGTTTCAGCATCGAGACGTTGATTCATGGTCACCATCATTCCTAGAGACATACAAGCTGAAATCAACTGGTTTACCGGACTCTCCATCATGGTTGCCAATTCACTAACCGTAACAAACTCGGTTACTTTGATAACAGTGCTTTCGGCTTCACGTTGTTCCAACTCTTGTTCTGAAAGATGTCGGTGGTGATCTCTTTTTTGCTTACGATACTTAACAGATGTAGATTTCTTGCTCTTGCCTTGTAACTTTTCAAGGGTTTCCTGAATTTGTTTTTTTACTTCATCTTCAGTTGGCTCTTCTTTAATAAATTTTTTCTTGGCTTCCAACTTAGGTTTTACCACACCTGGTTTGGCAGGCGTACCGGTATTAACCGATTTGAAAGGTTCATTGGTTCTAATTCTCTTTCTTTTCTTTTTGGCATCTTCTGAAGCTGAAGATGTTTCAGCTTCTTTTTTTCCTTTTTCCTTTTTTGGTTTGTCAAACTTTGTAAGGTCGACTTTATCCCCTGAAATTTTAGGGCCTGTTAATTTTTGATATTCCGTTTTAATAGTTTCCGGCTCTTGGGGTTTTTCATATTCATTTCCTTCAACATCTACCTCAATCTTTTTGAGTTGTTCAATTACTTTGGGAATTTCAACCGCTTCAATCTCTTTTTCATGAACTATTTCAATCTCTTCTTGAGAAACTATTTCTTCAAACTTTTCCTCAACTTCAATTTGGATTTCTTTAACCTCTTCAATTTCCAAAGGTTTTTCTTCTTCAACTATTTCGATTTTGGGAACAACTGTTTTGGCTTTTGGAGTTAAATCAATTTTGCCAACAACTTTGGTTTGAAGTTTTTCTGTTTCAATTTTAATAACTTTATGCCTTTCTTCTTCTTCTTTTCGGATTTTTTCTAATTTCTCTCTTTCCTGCTCTTTACGTATTGCTTCAATTTCCTTTCTTTTTTCTTCACTTACTTCATCAGAAGCTACTTTTCTTTTACGGTCTGTTTGAAAAGCATCACACAAGAGATCGTACTCTTTTTCAGAAATTTTGGTAGTTGGGCGTGCTTCTACCTCAAACCCGTGACTATTAAGGTATTCAACAGCTCTTTCTAATGAAATATTTAATTCAGCAAGAACTTTATTTAACCGTTGTGTTTTTTCCATATTAAAAAATCCTATGTTGGAAATCTTGGTTTAAGGCTTAAAAAATTATTTCGATTCGAGATGACTCATGTCATATTTTCATTACTTGCAATTGAATCGAAAAAATGCAAATATTTTTACAATAGGGTTTTACCCTTCAAATTCTTCTTTGAGAATGCGTTGAACATCTATTATTGTTTCCTCTTCCAAGTCGGTTCGATTTACTAAATCGGCAACACTTTGGTCCAAAATACTTTTAGCTGTATCCAATCCAACCCTTTGGAATTCTTTGATTACCCAAGCTTCAATTTCATCTGAGAATTCTGCCAATTCAACGTCTTCATCATCTATAGTTTCACGTTGCACATCAATATCATAACCTGTCAAAATACTGGCCAATTTAATATTAACCCCATTTTTACCGATGGCTTTAGAAACTTCTTCAGGTTTTAAGTATACTTCTACACGACCTTTTTTGCCATCTCTGCGTTTTTCAGGAAAAATTTTAACTGAAATCACATTTGCAGGACTTAAAGCTCTTTGGATAAACAAATTTTCATTCTTGGTAAAATTAATTACATCAATATTTTCATTACCCAATTCGCGTACGATGCCATGAATACGAGAACCTTTCATTCCAACACAAGCTCCAACCGGATCAATTCTCTCATCATAGGAATCAACAGCAACTTTAGCTTTCTCTCCTGGAATACGAGCGACACCTTCAATAGTGATTAATCCTTCAAAAATTTCAGGAATTTCTTGTTCAAAAAGTTTTACCAAAAAGCGTGGATCTGTTCTTGAAAGCGTGATGTTGGGTTTATTTCCTTTTAACTCCACAAATTTGATTACGCCTTTAACATTATCGCCTTTTCTAAAAAAGTCAGACTTGATTTGTTCAGTTTTCGGCAATACGATTTCATTGCCATCATCATCCAAAAGAATTACTGCATTGTGACGGATATGATGTACTTCGGCAGTAAATATTTCACCTTCCAATTCTTTGAAATGTTTGTAAATATTGGAACTGTCATGCTCATAAACTTTGGAAACCAAATTTTGACGTAAGGCCAGAATATCTCTTCTCCCTAAATCGGCCAATTTGAATTCCTCTGAAACTTCTTCTCCTACCTCAAAGTCGGGTTCGATTTTTTGAGCTTCTGTTAAAGAAATTTGTTTGTAAGGATCTTCCACTTCATTATCTTCTACCACAATTCTGTTGTGCCAGATTTCCATATCTCCTTTATCAGGATTGATAATGATACTAAAACTATCATCATCTCCAAACCTTTTTCGCAAGGTAGCACTTATCACTTCCTCAAGGATAGCCATAAGCGTTACTCTATCTATACTTTTGTCGTCTTTAAATTCCGAAAACGATTCAATAAGCGCTAAATTTTCCATACTTAATTGATCAGTTGTAAACTATTTTAACTTTTGCTTTATTAATTTTATCGATTGATATTGAGTCTTGTTTGATAACCGTTTGTTTACCTTTCCCTTTTTCCTTTGGAATTTTAGCCTGATATTCCAAAACAATTTGATCTTCGACTATGTCAATTAATTTTCCTTCAATTTTTTCATTACCCACTTCAACAGTGAGTATTCTCCCCAAATTCTTTCTGTATTGCCTTGGATTGGAAATAGGCTTGGTAATATCTGGGGTAGTTACTACCAGTGAAAAATCAAAATTTTCTCGATCTAAATTGTGTTCAATATGCCGACTAATTCTAATGCATTCTTCTAATGCTACACCATGATCTCCATCCACAATTACCTCAATACTACCCGATTGTGCAATATGACAATCAATAAGAAAGAGTTCATTATTGATCTCAAGTGCTTCATTAATCAGGTTTAAAACTTTATCGGAATCCATTTTTTGGTAATAAAATAGGGGACATAAAGTCCCCTTTCTTCACTAATCTCTTGATTTTACGGTGCAAAGATATTCATTTTTCAATAAAATCAAAATTTTTACGTTATTTTCAATAGATTTTATTAACTTTACACATTATTATTAAATTTTAAAACCACTCATTATGAAGCGCATATTAGTTCCTATAGATTTTTCCGAACAAGCGGAACACGCTATGAAAACTGCAGCCCAAATAGCCCGAAAATCAGGTGGAAAAATTTTCTTATTACACATGTTAAATTTACCATCCGATCAAACCGATATGGATCCATCTGCAGATGCCAGTAGCCCTGCGAAAATGTTATATCTCAGTAAAATTCATGAAAAATTTGAAGATTTGAAAGATGTTGATTACATGGAAGGAATAGCTGTTTCTGAGGAAGTTAGGTTCCATAAAACTTTTGCCGGCATTATCAATTACAGCAAAGAATTGGATTGTGACTTAATCGTAATGGGTTCGCATGGAGCTACAGGACTTAAAGAAATGTTTATCGGTTCAAATACTGAAAAAGTAGTGAGAAATTCAGACATTCCTGTTCTTGTAGTCAAAAAAGGAGTTGATATTCAAGAATGTAAGAAATTTGTTTTCGCTTCCGATTTTTCAGAAGAAGTAAAACCTTCTTTTGGTAGATTTATCAAATTTGCATCCAAATTTAATGGAGAGATTGATTTACTTTTTGTAAATACCGTTCACAATTTTGAATCAACACATGACACTAGCAAGAGAATGCATGAATTTGTAGCCAATTATGAAATGCCTAATTACACTTTAAACATTTATAATGACACTTCTGTTGAGAGAGGTATCCTAAATTTTACTAAAGATGCCAATGCAGATGTTATTGCACTCAATACACACCAGCGCAAAGGATTATCCAGTATGTTTAACGATAGCATCAGTGAAGATTTGGTAAATCACGCTTTGAAACCGGTGATTACTTTTAAAATATAATTTGTAAAATATTTTATAAAAAAGAGAGAAGTTACATGGTAGCTTCTCTCTTTTTCTTTTTAAACCCATCAAATGTCCAATTCTAATAATACCGGACAATGATCGGAATGTTTGGCTTCTTGTAAGATAATGGCTCTGGAAATTTTATCTTTTAAAGTTTCTGAAACCATGTGATAATCCAAACGCCAACCTTTGTTGTTGGCACGTGCATTTTGTCGGTAACTCCACCATGAATATTGTTGAACCTCTGGATGGAGATATCTAAAACTATCGACAAAACCTGTATTGATAAATTGAGTCAACCAAGCTCGTTCAATGGGCAAAAATCCTGAAACTGTTTTTAATCTAATTGGATCGTGAATATCAATGGGTTCGTGGCATATATTGTAATCTCCACATATAATCAAATTGGGTACTACTTTTCTCAAATTTTGTGTATAATCCAAAAATTCATCCATGTATTTCAGCTTGAATTCCAACCTCTCATCACTAGTGCCAGAAGGCAAATACATACTCATAACAGAAAAACCTTCAAAATCGGCTCTTAAATTTCTACCTTCCCGATCCATACTTGCAATTCCGGTCCCAACAACTACATTCTTAGGTTCAGTTTTGGATAAAATGGCTACACCGCTGTATCCCTTTTTCTCGGCTGGAAACCAATATTGATAGGCGTAACCCGCTTCATTGAATATTTCCTTATCCAATTGATCTTCTTGCGCTTTAATTTCTTGCAAACAAAGCACATCAGGGTTGGCAGCTTTCAGCCAATGAATAAAATTCTTAGTTATTGCGGCTCTTACCCCATTTACATTGTACGATATAAGTCTTATCATTTAGAATCTTTGATTTTTACAAAAATAATTAATTTTTAATATAATAAGCATTTGATAAGTTTGGAATGAGAAATCAAAATTATTCAAGATGAATGGGATGTTAAAATTTAAAAAATTACATCGAAAAATGACATATATCAATCCCATTGTTTGGATTTTGGAATTTTTTTTGTATCATTGTAGCAGTTTTCAAAGGTAGTTTTTTACTAATGAAATAGTCATGTACTGTTCATTGTGCCCAAAAACAAACTACGTACCCAAAATAAAATTGTAAATGTACACGGCTATTGCATTTCCCTTTGAGATGCACATAGAAACACGTGTTCCCATGAAAAAATCAGAATTCCTTTTAAAAGAAGCCAGAGAATTAGTAATCTCAAGACCTTCATTAGTTGAAAAAAAATCAAACCGACGCCAATTTTTACGGGTTTTTGGATTGGGAGCTTTGGCTGTCAATCCGGCCATTGGAGCAGTTAAAAAAATGACCAACGAGCCATTTTTGGTTGATTTGGAAGAAAATCAACTCAAAGTTTGGCGTAATGGTGAATTGGCTTGGGAAATTTCTGACCGTTATTTTGGTTCAGATACTGCCATTTCTATTACTCAAATTGAAAATGGATGGCAATTTCAAATTTCAAAACTAAGTTTTAAAGGTACTCAATTTACTTTCAACCTTCAAGGCTCGATTTTGCAAGCCTTATCTCAATGGTTGATAAAATTAGAAAGCCCTGAATTACAATGGAATAGTGAAATGGATTTTGTTGACTTTTTGGATGGCATCAAACCGCTTTCTGCTGAAGCCCAGATACAATCAGAAATGCTCCAATTCCAAAATGGCGGACATGTTTCAGTCCATGGCTCTGTTCTGACTACAATCAGTCCTGATTGGAGTATGGAGTTTACAAAAGAAAAAGCCATTCAGTTGGATTTGAATGGAAAAACTTTACAAACCCATACTTTAAAAATTATACCCGGATTTGACGATACACTACCCTTTTATAACGAAAATGCTAAGGGTAGCTTATTACAAATGTCCACTTTTACACCTTGGCAAGATTTTATATCTTCCTATACTTATAAAGGTAAATCATTGGTAACTGGCACCGAATTAAATCCAACTTTACAAATTCTTTCAGGTGATACTGAAACCAATCATTTGCAACTCCTTTGGACGGATGGTTTGCTTCACAAAATGACTGTAAAAGGGGTATTGAACGAATCGATCGCTTTACAAGATTATTTCTTTTTTCAAGATTTAAATGATGCAGCATCCAACTTCTATTTATCAGCTCGATTAGAGCCTAAAGGTCAATGGATTTCAAACACAATGGGTTCTTTTCAATTGACTAGAAATCAAGATATTCCCGATTTTGAAGTGTTTGGACTAGGACTAGTCGTTCAAAATCAAATTTTGAAACCTAGATTAAAAGCATTTCATCCCAAAATGAACGGTGGATTGAGTACTACTTCCATTTTTCAAAATGCTCCTATGGTCAATATTTCAGACCATAAAAACAATTTTGACGAACTTAAATCCCAATATTTCTTTGAACCTCCGCAAGATACAACGCGTAATAAAACTGTCATCAGAGGACGAACCAATCTCCCTATAAAAACCGATCCAAAAACGAAAGAAGACGATAAAAAAAATGATGTCAAAGTTATTAGGGAAGTAAAAGTTGAAAAAGAAGTAGTTAATCCTAAAGAGGTTAAAATTGAGACTCAAAAAGATCTCATCATAGAAAAAATCCCGGAAATTCAAGTTGAAAATAATCGAAAAATCAACTTTATTCCTCGCCTTCCGATGAATATCAGGATTTTGCGACCTGATGATTTGGTATGGTTGGAAGTCCAATTCAAAAATTTTAAATTTGTCAGCAGTAGAACTGGCGGAACTACTGTGGAATTAGAAGATAAAACCAAAGTTGGCACGCTTATCTATTCTTTTCCAACACAACACACCTTGGAGGAAGCCTATTTTGAAACAACTCCAATGGATACCGCTGGTAATCAAGAAATCAAACTTCCCGCCCGACATATTCGCGCTAAAAAAAGTAGGCTGGTTTATGAATATGAAACGGGAAAACCCGGTTTTGAACTCAATATTCACGAATTATTGGATTGGAGTAAATTTACACTCAAAGTTCACCCAAGAGCTTATATCAAATTACCGACAGTTATCACAAAACCTGTAGGAAAACCTATTACTGCCTCCAAAGCAAATTTAATAAAATCGGATAATCTAACCACTAAAAACAATTTTTATCAAACCCAAATCGTAGAGAAATCCAAATACAAAGTAGATAAACTTTCTGTGTATGACAAAGTTGTAGTTGATGCTGTTTTACCATTGAGCATTACTCCTACCTTGGAACCTTCCTTTAATTTGAATTATTTCAAATTACCACTAAAAGTTGAACCTATTCCAGATACGCATACTTGTATCGAAGCACCGGCTTTAATGTACATCTCACCCAATCAAGTAAATGATTTTTCACACAAAATTGATGTTGAGTATAGAGATACTGAAGAAATTCCGGTCGTTAAAACCAATACAACCCTCAAACAAGTCAAGCCTTTACAAGTAAGATTGAATCCTATTTATACCAACAAAGGTCAGATTACAGAATTGTGGCATACTTCATTAGGAATCAAGCTTAAAAACAACAAAATTGCTTATCACGGCATGGATAAGCTGAAAACCATACGTGCTTTGTGGGCTTTTGATGCCAATAGCGATTACAAAGGTTGTGCTTTGATAGATGAACCATTCCAAGCTTCTTTGGATGCCAGCGACCGACATAAATTAGTACATACTACTTCCAATTATGAAATTCAAGGCTTTACTCCTTTTCCGGTTCCGGTTAAAAAATTAATGCTTACCGGATTGGGCTCTTATCTGGACTGGCATGCTTTCTTTGATGTCCCAACACCAGTAGACAACCATTTGAATATCATTGAATGGGAACATTTGGCTACATTGGGTCGAGACCATTATGTAAAAGTGGTGCGAGAAGGATATTTATTCCCTGTTGGACATAGAGCAGCTTTGGTTAAAGTTACTGAAAGAAAGTTTGATGCAAGTACCAAAGCCGCTGTCAATAAAATGCGAATGTACATCGTCATTTTAGAAAAAGAAGTTTTGTATAAACGCAACGATCCCACCAATAAATTTATCAAATTTCCATTTCAAGCAGTCAAAATTGAAAACGACTATACACCCAATATTAATAAACCAGAACAAATTGCGTTAAATGAAAATAATTTAAATAAAATAAAAGCCATAAAAATTGGGGTAGATTGTCCTCAAAAACCAGGTCGAAGTTCTACTTATAATTTCTACATTAATGTAAACAGCAAACCTTTCTTATTTGATATTACAGCAACTGACAAAGAAGGAAACGAACACCGTATTCAAATGCCTTTAGCATTCGTAGAAAACTTAACCGGCCGTACTAAATCTATGGTCGAAAAGATGGCTGCAGATTACAATCCTAAGAAAAACCTCAATGATATTCTTTTCAATGGTCAACAAGTTGCCTATGCAGATTGTTTAGTAGATGGTGACACAACTTTCGAAACGAAGAAATTGAGTTTTGGAGGTCAATATTATGCGGCTAGCGGTGAAGGAGATTTGAAATTCCATCCAATGATGCAATCAGCCGATGTTTACATCAAAGCGGTTGATGAACTTACAGGTAAACGTGAACCTGCTTCCATTCAATTGGAAGACGACAACAATCAAGGAATGGTATTTGCCAAAGTAAGTGGAGCCGAAGTTGATTTTAGTGGCGGAAGTGATAAATCGGGTGGATTTATGATGCCCAATATGTCTATTTCAGGTTTGAGTAAATTACAAGGGCCTATTGGAGGTAAAGTGGAAGACATGATGAACCTCAACTTTATCCCTACCGAATTTTTCAAAATTGTAGGCGATTTGCCCATGGCTAAAATCTTTGGGGTTATCGACATCATCAGTTTACTTTTGGACAAACCCAATATTGGTAGTTCTTTTCAAGATTTGATTGCTAAAATTAAAAAATTCAAAGAAGAAATCGAAAAGATAAAAGACGATATTCTATTACTTCAACAAAAAGCCAAAGAAACCGGCGAAATACTCACATCTAGTATAGAAGAAAAGAAAGCATTATTGAAGGCAAAAGCAGTGGAAATTATGAATACACTGAATAATCAGATGCCTAAAGTACCCAACCTAAAAACTTGGTTTACCACCGAAGCTTTCTTTGCTGAATACAAATGGATTCCGGAATTCAGTAGCAGTGATATCAGTTTGTTTGGAGGTTTACTCAAATTTCACGTAGATAAGCCCAAAGAAGCCCTGCAAATCACTACTACTTTTTCAAAACCATTTGACGGCTTGACTTCTGCAACCCTAGATGGAAAAGCAGAATTATCCAAATTCAACATTGAAATAAAAGATGCTCTAAAAGTAAACTTCGACTCCATGAAGTTTATCAGTGGTAGCAGTAAAAAAACAGATGTCAAAGTAGATTTAAACAAATCTAAACCCATTGAATTTGTCGGGGCCTTGAGTTTTGTAAACAACTTACAAAATCTCATTCCAAGTACCGGTTTTTCTGATGATGGTCCTTATGTAAATCTAACAATGGCAGGCGTCAAAGCCGGATTTGACATCAGTATTCCAGATGTAGAAGTTGGGGTCTTTTCTTTGTCCAATATGACTTTGGGAGCCTATATCAACTTGCCTTTTAATGGAGATGAACTCACCATGGGATTCAATTTCTGTACCCGAGAAAATCCATTTTTATTGACTGTATCAGGATTCGGTGGAGGCGGTTACTTCTTGATGATCACTACTTTGAAAGGATTGAAATCTGTAGAAGCTGCTTTTGAATTTGGAGCTTCAGTTTCCATCAATTTGGGTGTAGCTTCGGGAGGTGTAAGTATTATGGGAGGTTTCTATTTCAAATACGAAATGGTAGCTGAAAAAGAAACCATCAATTTGACAGGTTACATCCGTATCAACGGTCGATTGTCTATCCTGGGGATCATTTCTGTTTCTATGGAATTCTACTTGGCCCTCAATGCAGTTTATGAAACTGTACAATTGGGTAATGGTAGTAGCGAATTGAAAGTAACCAAGATGGAAGGTGTTGCCACTTTGAAAGTGAAGATAGAAATTTTATTCTTTAGCAAAACTGTATCGGTTAGTGTCAGAAGAGAATTTGCAGGTGCTGATGCCGATCCAACCTTTGCTCAAATGGTATTACCTGAAGACTGGAATGAATACTGCTTAGCATTTGCCTAACCCAAGAGGTAAAATTTAACCAAAATCGTAAATCGTAAATCGTAAATAATTTAACGGTTATGTCACAAGAACTCATTTTCACCACATTACCCAACCAACGCATCAGTTTGGATGGAAAAGCATTTTTAAAATTGTCTGTCTTTTGTTCCGCTAGACTTACTTCGGCTCAAAATACTACCTTACAATCTTTTCCCGATGTATTGAGTTGGCCTGAATTAATTGCCTCAGCCGATTATAAATTCAAATTCGGCACTTTGGAATTGGAAGCCCAATTGCTTACCAATGCAATGGATCCCGATTTCTTTGGGCATATTTTTCACAATCAAATCAGAGTAAAATCTTACAAACAAGATAATTTTACCGAAAAAAACATTCATTCGGTTCCTATCGTGCATATCAAAGATTTTATTTTTAATAATTATCAAAAATTGGCCATTGATAGTCCTACTAAATTGGTTACTGCCGATAAATTTATAGATTCGGCACATTTTGGAGCCATCAATAGGATCAAACTCAACGAACTAGAAATCAATAAAGTCAACAATGACACTGCCCCTAGAGCATTAAAGGTGAAAACTTTAGCAACTCAGGATGTAGCCGTTGACAAACAACTCAAAACCGATTTACGCAAAAATAAATTCGTCAAGTTTTCAGCTAAAATGAATCCTGAAACAGATTTTGCTCAATTACGCAAGTTTCATCGTATTGACGAACAGATGAAACCTTTTAAACCTATCGTTATTCAAAAACCTGAATTTGAATTTCACGATATTATTTCCATAGCAACCAATTACCCACAAATTGCTAGAAGATTAGGTTTTATCTTGGATTTTCTAGTGCCGTTTGATGGAACTATTCCAGTTACAAATGTGGTAACACTCATCACTAATGACTTACAATTTACCAACACAGATACTGTAGTTTCTGCTCCACCAACTGCCTATCAACTCACTTCCAAAGGTTTTTATGCTGCCGACAAACCAAATTCTGTATTCAAACAAGGTTTTGTGCGCATTAATACGCCCGAATTTACGGTTTTACAAATGGATGCCGATGGTGCAGCAATCAAAACCCAACAAATCACCGAAAGCAAAACCAAAGAAGTGGCCGAATTCTACAAAGTTCGCTCCGATTTAAAAATGGTTATGCGCAAAGGAAAAACCAATGCTAGAGGTCAACATCGCCTCAAAGATGTGAAAAGAGCACAACCACCAGTAGAAGAAGGTTTGCCAGCCATGCGTAGTGCCGGTATTGCCATTGTTAAAAATGGAATGGCCGAACACGTTTTCAAAAAGTTTGAAATCGCCAAAACTTTACAACCCAAATTATTGAATTTGGATTTGGCTTTAAAAATGCAACCTAAAGCCAACTTGGAATTGAGTTCCAAAAAACTCAAAGTAGCTCAAACCTTAACACCAATGCGTCATGATCGTCTGAAAATGGCACAGATGGCGCCTATTAAACTTATTTATCCAGCCGAGACTTTGTATTCTGATGACATTGTTCAAGGCTATAGAATGGATATTGCATATGAGGAAAACCCTAATCAATGGTTTTCTTTACATCAAAGGAAAAATGAGTACAAGTGGTATGACAATCAAAATAAAGCACACGATATTGACATTCCTGAAACAGACGAAGGATTTATTGAACTGGCAATGACCGAAAATCCCGATGATCCCAATGATGTATTTATTTCCGAAACACTTGCCCGCTGGGAAGGTTGGAGTTTGAGTGTCACACGTCCCGGATTTGCCATTAATGAAGCTGCCGATGATCCGTCACCCAACAAACGCGATTTTGTAAATACGGATAAAAATGTGGAAATGAAAAAGTATGCATTCGATCCCAATTTGGAATTTAGAATGAATATGCAGTCCAAAAGTATCCCCGGAACTTTACCCCGATTGAGATTTGGAAAAGATTATCGGGTTAGAGTTCGGACTGTAGATTTGGCGGGCAATTCCGTGCCTTTGGATTTCCAACCTGAAACCACAACCGATAGTATTCGTACCAACATTCGCTATATGCGCTATGAACCATTGTCTTCTCCAATTGTTTTGGTAGGAAATGAATTGAAAGATGGAGAATTTTTGGAAAGTATGGTGATCCGTAGTAATTACGATCAAAGTGCCAATGATTATGAAAATTTGAATTTAGACGAAAAAGATTTCCCCGATTATTCCCAACGATATTTGTTGCCTCCCAAAAACAGTCAAATGATAGCTGAAACTCATGGGAAATTTGAAAAAGCTATGGGCAATAATCCGTTGATAGCTCAACAAATCTACAAGCTGATTACCGACCATGAAGGCTTGTACAAACGTCCTGAAAAAACGGTTGAAAAAGTATATCAACCAAATGAAGTAGAGATCATTTATCTCCCTGATCCAATGGCTGCCGGCGTTGCATTATTCGTTTCCGAAGGATTTGAACATACGCATACACAAGAATTTAGTGCCAAAATGTTTAGTTTTTTCAGTGGTGAAGAACTGTCTTCCGATAAAACAAACACAGTAGAAATTCCAGATGATTGGTACAATGCCAAACATTTGCGTATTCGCTTGGAAGAAGGTGAATTGGGAAGTAAATGGAATCCATCCGAACGTATTTTTACAGTATTTTTACCCAAAGGATATCGTACCCGCATCAAATACAGTACTTTTTGGAGAGAAGCCGATTTCAAAAAAATGTCTGCTCTTTGGCAAATGATCAAGGAAAAAAATCCAAGTAATTTGACCGAATTGGAAAAAGTAGTCAGAAATGGTCAACATTGGATGATGAGTCCACCTCGAGAATTTGAATTGGTTCATGCTGTACAACAACCCGTAGAAATACCTGAAATTAAAAACATCATTCCCGATAGAGATTTTGGTGAAACTTTTGTGGATCTACACACCAAATTTAAAGTTCATGGAGAAAGCACCGAAAAGGTGAGTATTCAAGCCAAATGGACTGAACCTATAGATGATGGTATATCTGTAGAAATCAACGAAGCACAAGCAGGTAGAAATATGATTTCAGACATTGATATTCAATACAATGACGACACTTTAACCTTTGGAACCATTCCTGAACCAGTAATGATTCCGGCTCACAACCAACTGAAGAATATGGAAAAAATTCAAGCCATTCCATTGCAAAAACATCAGTTGAGAACTGAAGCCGAATTTAAGAAAGATCCTCAACCGGGTGCAGTCAAACTCAATAAAACCTATCAATTACAAAATACCAAATACCAAAAAGTATTGGCAGATAAAAATGCTGCTCCCAAAAACTTGGTCAATACCGTCAAATTTGATATTGCTGAAAGCAAATACGACTTTGTAAAAATGGTAGAATTACGCAAAGAACCATTGGCGCATCATTTTGGCGATACCAAACACCGTTGGGTAGATTATCAAGTAGTAGGAAACACAAGGTATGAGGAATATTTTACTAAAATTCTCAAAAAAAATCCAAAATTATCCATTACACGAGAAAGCAAATGGGTCGAAAAAATTAACATTTTAAGTGCTGCAAGGCCTATTTTACCGGAAATCGATTATGTAATACCTACTTTTGAATGGCGTAAAACCCAAAACGATGACACCATGCGTCACCGTAGAATGGGTGGCGGATTGAGAATCTATATCAAACGGCCTTGGTATAGTACCGGTGTCGATGAAATGCTCGGCGTGATTTTACCGCCCAAACCAAGCGGTAATGTTACCATGACGATGGTTGGAACCAATACTTCACCTTATACGGATTATTATACCCATTGGGCTATAGATCCTATTTTATATTCTGTTCAAACTGATAAAGCTTCACCACAACCGGAAGATTTTAGACTCAATCCGGTTTTGGACGATCAATTACAATATCCGGGTCAAGAAAACTTAAAAGCACAAGTAGCTGCTTATCCCGTATTTTTTGACGAGGATAAGCAAATGTGGTATGCCGATATTGCCATAGATCCTAAAAATGTGTATTTCCCATTTGTGAAATTGGCTATTGCACGCTACCAACCATTTTCTGTTAAAAAAGAAAATCAAGATGTATGCCTGTCTCCTGTAGTATTATCAACCTTTGTACAATTAGTTCCCGAGCGTCAAACGACAGTACAATTTATTGATAAAAACAAATCAAAACTCAAAATTACAGTAGAAGGCACTATTTTTAATGAGAGATTTGCCAAATGGGGAAATCGTTCATTTGTGCGTATTTCGTTTGTGGATGCCTTGCAAGCCAAACCGATTGAAGGAGTAATAGACAGCGGAAAAAATAGTCGAAATTTGGTAGAGGAAGGTTTGGAAATTTTGTTGGCTCAAGGTAAAAATGTAACCAATAATAAGTATCTAATTACACAAGAAATCTCAATTCCTACTATTTACAAGGAAAAACCTTATCAAATATTGATTGAGGAATTTGAACGCGGACCATTAAAAACTGCAGGAGATGAAATAGATGCAAAATATGCATCTCAGATGGTACAAAACGAAGAAACCGATCGTTTGATTTATGCAGATGTCTTTACGGTGGGAGAAAAATAACTAAACTAACTATTATATACCAAGAATGAGGTTGTCTAAAATTAAAAAAAGACAACCTCTATTTTTTAATATCCAAGTTTTGCTCTAACTCTTTTCAACACAGTTTGAGCAACAATACGTGCTTTTTTGGCACCAACTTCCAAAGCCTCATCAATCTCCGATTTGTGCGCCATGTAATATTGATAACGCGAACGGACTTCAGCATATTTTTCCAAAATTAATTCGTAAAAAGCTTGTTTGGCATGTCCATATCCATAGTTGCCAGCTAAATATTGACTTCTCATCACTTCGGTTTGCTCTGGAGAAGCGATGAGTTTGTATAAGTTGAAAAGATTACAAGTATCAGGATTTTTGGGATCTTCAAGTGGAGTACTATCCGTTTTGATTTGCATGATTTGTTTACGCAATTCTTTATCGCTCAAAAATATATTGATGATGTTCCCTTTGGATTTGCTCATTTTTTCTCCATCAGTACCAGGCACATACATCGTGTTATCTTGTATTTTGGCTTGAGGTGGTACTAATATTTGACCCATTTTAAAATTTATCCTATCAGCTACATCTCTGGCCATTTCAAGGTGTTGCAATTGATCTTTCCCAACAGGTACAATTTCAGCATCATATAGTAAAATATCAGCAGCCATAAGCATGGGATAAGAAAACAATCCCGCATTGACATCACTCAAACGGTCAGCCTTATCTTTAAACGAATGAGCCAATGTCAAACGTTGATACGGAAAAAAACAACTCAAATACCAAGCCAACTCAGTAACTTCAGGAATGTCACTTTGGCG
Source organism: Flavobacteriia bacterium (assembly GCA_011391075.1). Lineage (GTDB taxonomy): Bacteria > Bacteroidota > Bacteroidia > Flavobacteriales > Flavobacteriaceae. Next base: position 21,611 of record JAABRF010000005.1, read on the forward strand.
ATAAAAAACAGTTTTATGAATATCTAAACCGGCAGCAAGCCAAGTAGCAGCTGTACTGTATGTATTTTCTCTCAATTCATCCCCATCTTTTATTTGAGTCAAGGAATGCATATCAGCAATAAATAGAAAAGATTCATTCTGAGGCTGATTTGCCAATTGAATTGCAGGAAAAATTGCTCCTAATAGATTCCCTAAATGGGGTGTACCGGTACTTTGAACGCCTGTAAGTATTCTGGACATAAAAATATAAAAAAATTATTATCTGTAAAAAAACGGGACAAATGTAGTAAAATAAGGCGTTTGCAAAAAAAAACAACGCAAAAAAAAGAAATATCGCCTGCTAAAACACATGAATTTGTCCATTGCGTAAGAAAACTGATAAATATCATTTTTTGTTAGTTATTTGTTATGGAGATTTGTCCTATTAATTCGATAGCATTACTTATTCTTATTACTTAAATATTTTTTATACTTATAATAACTAACATCAGTACTGTCATATAAATTATAATTAATCAATCAGAACAAAGAAAACTCATTAAATCAAACCATTTAACAAACACTTATTATGAACAAATTTAGATTTTTTAGCGGCATTATCATTATTGCTCTAAGTTTTGTTTTTATTCAATGTACCAGTGAACCAATTGCAGGTCCGGAAGGCCCAGCAGGACAAGATGGCGAAAATGGTATAGACGGCGGAAATGTATGCTTAACATGTCATAACGTGGATTACAAAGTAGTTCAACCGGAAACGTATGCGCTTTCAGGTCACGGAACTGGTACTGCTCACATATCACATGGTGGCACATCTTGTGCCGCTTGTCATACCAATGGTGGTTACATCAACACAGTTTATAGTGAAACCTTAACAGCATCCTCTGCTTTCCCTGAAGAAAGAATCGGTTGCACCACTTGTCACTCGGGTGGTCATGCTTCTGCTGGTTTAGCTATCAGTGGTACTGATGCTGCTTTGAGAAGTGTTTCAGAATACACTTTGAATCAAAAAGACGCCAATGGAAATGATGTAAACGTTCATTTTGGAAATGCTAGTAACAATTGTATTCATTGTCACCAACCAAGAAGAAACGCAACTTCTGCGTTAACTCCCAATACATCTGGCAATATATCCATCAGTTCTACTTTTGGTCCTCATTATGGAAACCAAACCGCTTTGTTGGAGGGAATGTTTGGAGCAGAAGTTACCGGAGCAACTGTATATCCAACTAAAAGCTCAGCTGTTCATAGAACTGGATCTTCTTGTGCCAAATGTCATATGGGCCCTAAAGAAGGAAACACCGGAAATCACACTATGAAACCCAATTTAAATACTTGTAAAACTTGTCATACTGGTGCTGGTATAGTAAACTACGATATCAATGCTGGACAAACTAAAATCAAAAATTTGATGATGGAATTGGCTGAAGAAATCGTAAGAGTAAGATCAACAGACTTTAGAATCGCCAATTATACAGGGACTAAACCATTTACATCTCCAAATATTTTCACGGATGCAACATACTCTACCAACCAATTAACCATTATGTCGGGCACACTAAATTATGCCTCTACTGATGACGTTAAAGTTAGAGTTGCAAAAGCTTATTGGAATTGGAGATATTTATATCAAGATCATTCTTATGGATTACACAATCCAAAATATGCAGAAGCACTGTTGAAAAATTCGATAGCAAACTTAAAACTTATTCCTTAAACTTACTTTGAATTAAAAAACATTCAGGAACAAACCTGAACGTTTTTACTAAAGTTATTAGGATTAATCATATCAAACTCATTTAATAATGAAGAAAGTTATTCAATTTTTATTGATTTGCGTCGTTGGGTTTTCTTTAAAATCGTGTTATTATGACGAGACCCTTCCTGCTCAGGAAATTCCGGATGGAACAGTGGTAACTTATAAAGCAGATATCGCTCCTATTCTCACTGATTGTACTACTTGCCATGGAGGCGGTGTTAATCCTGATTTAAGAAACACTCAACAAGCATACAACAATCTGTTTCCAAATTATGTAACAGTTGGTAATCCTACCAATAGTAAACTCTATTACAATGCTCCCGGAAATTCAAACAGTGTTCATGCTAACGTTGGTTTTAACTTAGATGACACTCAATTGGCATACATTAAATATTGGATTAACCACGATGCTGAATACGAATAAGATAAACACTAGACTCATGAAAGATTTAAAAATTATTATTTGGATTCTACTATTGCTACCTGTGATAGGTTTTTCACAAGAAGAATTAATTGATTCTATCGCAACAGAAGAACCAACTGTAGTTGAAAACAAATTGGAAAGAACTGCTTTTGAAAGTTCACAGATAATTGACAATAATACCAGTGTAACTTTTGTAAAAGGCACTTTAGAAATCGTAATGCAACATCGTTTTGGATTGGTTGATGGAGGAACAAATGATGTTTTTGGATTATGGGCTCCTACCAACATTCGTTTGGCTGTTGCCTACAGTTTGACAGATAGAATTACTGTAGGTGTAGGAACGACCAAAGACAGTCGTTTGCAAGATTTTAATGCCAAAGTGGCCTTGTTAAGACAAACCCGTAGCGGTTCAATGCCCGTAAATGTTACCTACTACGGTAATATGGTAGTAGATGCCAGAACTAAAGACAATTTTAACAACATTCAAGATCGGTATTCTTTCTTCAATCAACTGATAATCTCCAGAAGAATGAGCCCAAAATTATCTTTTCAAATGGCCCCAAGTGTAGCCCACATCAACTTGGTAGAACCTACACTTCCCAATGACTTATTTGCCTTATCCTTGGGTGGAAGATACAAAATAAGTTCTCAAACTTGTTTGTTAATTGATTATACGCATCCTTTTGCTTCCTACGATAACAGTCCAAAACCAGGATTTAGTGTAGGAGCCGAATTCAATACAAGTGCACACGCATTTCAAATTTATTTCACAAATTACAAAGGAATCGTAAACCAAAGAAGTCAATATTACAATCAAAACAACTTCTTTGAAGGTGATTTTATGCTAGGTTTCACCATCACTCGTAGATATAATTTTTAAAAAAACAAAAACTATTTTAAGTAACATATCTCATCAGTGATTTCATTGTATGATATGTTACTTTTTTTTACCCAAAACAGGAAAAAACATAATCAATCATGGAAGATCAAAACACTAATTCAAGAAGAAAATTTTTAAAACTTGGTTTAATTTCCGGTGTAACTGCTATGGCTGGCGCTTCGCTTGTTTCTTGTTCATCTGAAGAAAAAAAACCGGAATCAGGTGAAAAAATGAGATTGCTAACACCAGATGGAAAAATCGTCGAAGTGGATGCATCGAATATAAACAAATATCCCGAAGCATTGATTACTCCTGCTGAATCAAGAAAAGGCATCCCAGATAGAAAATTTGTTATGGTGATTGATTTAGCCAAATGTAGCAATGCTCGTACTTGTGTAGAAAGTTGTCAAAAAGCTCACAATTTGGATTCAGATCAAGAGTTTATGAAAATCCAACTCATTCAAAACAATGAAAATACAGAACCTTATTGGTTTCCTAAACCCTGTTATCATTGCGATGAACCACCTTGTGTAACCGTTTGCCCAACGGGTGCAACATTTAAAAGAGAAGACAATATAGTACTTATTGACAATCAACGTTGTATAGGCTGTAAATTCTGCATGACTAGTTGTCCATACTCTGCTCGTCAATTTAATTGGGGACATAAAGCCAAATATGACAAAAAAGATCAACCTTATTCACCTGAAACTAGTGTTCCCGGCGCAGAAGGTACAGTGGTAAAATGTGATTTTTGCCCAGATTTATTAAGACAGGGACTTTTACCTCATTGTGCCAAAGCGTGTCCAAACGGGGTAATCTACTTTGGAGATAAAAATGAAGATATCGTGACTAATGGGGAAGAATCATTCCAATTTTCAAAATTAATTACTGATAGAGGTGGATATAGACATTTGGAACATTTGGGAACAAAACCAAACGTTTATTATCTACCACCAGTTGACAAACAATATCCAGTTGAAAGAGGATTTGAAAACGAAGAGGAAATAAATGAACGTTATAAAAATGTTCCCTATGTAAAAGAATTGAAAAAACAAGGTAAAATATAACTAAATACGCTTAAAGATGGATATTATTAACAGAAAAAAAGCATTAGTTGAAGAGTTTTCTCCTATGTTGGAAAAATACAGTAAACTAACCAAATTATGGATAGCTTTTCTCATTGCTGTAATCATAATCGGTATGGTAGCTTTTGTGCTTCAAGTGATGTATGGACATGAAATTACCGGAATGAGAGATAATGTAGTTTGGGGTATTTATATTATAAACTTTATCTTTTTTGTTGGAATTAGTTATTCCGGAGCTTTTATTTCAGGAATACTTCATTTCTTTAAAACACCGTGGAAAAACTCCATTTCAAGAATTGTAGAGATCATGACGGTAATTGCAATGGTAATTGGTCCAGTTTTTATATTATTATGTATTGGCAGATTGGATAGACTACATTATTTATTTATTTATCCTAGAATTCAGTCTCCAATTACATGGGATATCATTGCTGTAATAACCGATTTAATTGCTTGTTTCTTATATTTATACCTAACTTTCATTCCTGATTTAGCCATATTGAGAGATAATAGTGAAAATTTAAATTTACCCAAATGGCAAAAAAAGATGTATAAATTTTTAGCTATTAGATATCAAGATACACCTTCTCAACGTCACAGATTGCACAAAATTACCAGAACTATGTCCACAATTGTTATCGTTTTGGCAATCGTTGCATATTCTGTTTTGGCATGGATTTTTAGTCTCACCTTACAACCAGGCTGGAATAGTACCATTTTCGCTCCCAATTTTATTATTGCCGGACTATATTCTGGGATTAGTGTTATAATCATATCAATGTATTTCATTAGAAGACAATTTAAATTGGAACATTATATATTCCAAAAACATTTTGTCATAGCGGGTATCATTTTACAAATACTAGCACTTCTTTTCGGTTATTTTACTTTTACTGATTATTTTTCTAAATGGTTTAGCACAAAGATCGACGATACAATACTGTTGAATAGTTTATTTTCTAGATATTTTATTGAATTTATTTTAGCCAATTATATTGGAATTTTAGTTCCTGTTTTAGTTATTTTCTTTAAAAAACTCAGAACGGTAAAAATGATTACGTTTGCAGCTGTAATAGCGCTTTTAGGATTATGGCTCAATCGATATCTATTGGTTGTACCATCTCTAGAAAATCCATTTTTACCCATTCAAGAAACAGGTCCTGAATACATACATTATTCAGCAACTTGGATTGAATACTCATTAAGTTTTACTGGAATTGCAGCATTTTTACTCATATTTACTTTATTGGCAAAGTTTGTTCCAATTATTCCCATGTCAGGTATAATTGAAAACGAAGAGTTTAAAGCTAAGAGAATTCAAAAAAAGGATTCACCTGACGAATTCGATGTTTAGAAGTTTTACTTGAATTAAATTATAAATCAATAAATAGTTTTTTTAAAATTATATTCAATTCACAAACATAAAGAATACATTTTTAAACAATTATAAACTACTGATGTTTCCCTGAATTAAATATTGCTAACTACAAATTTAATCAGGATATTTCATCTGATTATTAAAATATAAAAACATAAACAAATGAAAATAAATCAATTGAAATTATTTATTTCAGCAATTATTCTTATTATCATTTCTACAGATAAAAGTTTAGCACAAGGGTTTAATGCAGATAATTACAAAATATTTTACAATTTCAAAACTGTAAAACAAATTGATAATAAAAGACTTTTTGAAGTAAGTTTTGTAACCCAAAATGCAGAAGATAAATTAGATGAAATGCCCGTTTTTAAGGCTGAAATCAAATTTTTAAATGTTTTAGATGAACAAGAGGTATTATTGGGTTCCGTTTTGACATCAAAAGAAGGTAAAGCACAATTAATTCTTCCAGAAAATCAAACTTATTTGAAAGATAGCGATGGCAGAATTACGGTTCGTGCTAAATTTGAAGCAACAGATGCCTTAGAAGAACAATTAGAAGAAATTAGTTTCAAAGATTTAACTTTGGAATTTGGTATAACTGAAATTGACAGCGTAAGAACTATTTCCGTTAATGCATATACCTTGGACAATAATGGTGAATCGATACCTGTAGAGGCTGCAGATATAGCTTTTTACGTGCAAGGAATGCTTTCTAAATTAAAAATTGAAGAAGGAGCTATTGAACAAGGAGTTTATGAATTTGAATACGTCAATCAAATTCCCGGTGATGATAAGGGAAATCTTACTTTTTATGCTATGATTGAAGAAAGCGATGATTTTGCCAATGTCATTCAAATGAAAAAAGCTAAATTCGGTACGATTATTGAAAAAAATAAAATGGATAAAAATGCATTATGGGCCGATGCAGCGCCAATATGGATGTATATAGTTCTTTCCATTTTATTAATTGGTGTTTATTCCAATTTTGCCTATTCAATTGTCAACCTTTTTAAAATCAGAAATGAGAAAGTAGAACCAGAATCATAAACAAATATTAAACCAATCACAATTTTATTAATTAAACCAAAATAAGTAACTAAAAATGAAAACAATTAAATTTTTGAGCATCGTAGGATTAGTAAGTCTAATGTTTATGTCTTTTATAGACCAAGAGCCTTGGGTTGTTCCGGCTAAAGACAAAGCTAAAAAAAACACAGTAGCCAACGATAAAGAAAACATGGCCGAAGCCAAAACACTTTACAATACACATTGCAAATCCTGTCATGGGGCAAAAGGTTTAGGAGATGGTACGAAAGCAAAAGGTTTAAAAGGTGACCTAGGTGATTTTTCATCTACCAAATTCCAAGCCCAAACCGACGGTGAATTATTCTACAAAACTAAAATTGGTAGAGCAGATATGCCTAGTTATGCTAAAAAAATGACGGATGAAGAAATCTGGTTGACTGTACACTTCATGAGAAGTTTGAAATAATAAGTTAAATTCATTTCTATTAACAGCGCTTTTAGATTATAAAAGCGCTGTTTTTTTTAATGTACGGTTTTACTTACTACGTTTTTGGAATAAAAAAATAACCTAAAAAAATTAAAATTTTAGAATTTTATAGGCTAAGTGTTGAAAAAATGCTAATTTTGACATGAAATTAATTCAAGTTCAAAGATAAAATTTGTATGAAAATCAACACCAAAATAAGATATGGGTTAAGAGCAATGATTGAAATTGCAAAACACACATCCGAAAATGGTGTGCTTCAAAAAGATATTGCAATCAATCAAAGTATTTCCTTAAAATATCTCGATCCAATTCTCAACTCATTAAAAGTGGCCAATTTGATCCATAAAAAGAGTCACAAAGAAGGATATATCCTAAAAAAACCTGCAACTGAAATCACGATATTTGAAATTCACAATGCCTTTGAACCGGGAATTAGGATTTTGGATTGCTTGGATTTACACAATGATTGTAATATTGAAGCCAAATGCGACGTCAAAGGTTTTTGGTGCGAATTGAACACCATGATTGCAGATAAATTTAAATCTGTAACGCTATACGATTTAGTTCAAAAAAATTAAAACCTTTATTCTTCTCCCAATAATTGATTGATTTTATCTAAATTGGGTGCTAAAATAATCTCAATTCTTCTATTTTTAGCTTTTCCATCACTTGTAGCATTCGATTGAACCGGCAAATACTCACTTCTACCTGCCGCTGTGATTTGGATTGGTTTAACGCCTTTGTTCTGTAGTATTCTCACAATAGCCGTTGCCCTTTTTACAGACAAATCCCAATTATCAATAATCGTTGTGCCACTATAGGGAACATTGTCCGTATGACCTTCAATTAAAACCTCAATGTCTTGATTTTGTACCAATACAACGGCCAATTTTTCAACCGCATCAATTCCTTGAACACCAACAGCCCAACTTCCGGAATCAAAAAGTAACTTATTTTCCATAGACACATATACTTTCCCGTTTTTATGTGTAACTGTCAAGCCTTTTCCTTCAAAACCCTTTAATGCATTGGAAACAGCATTTTTTAAGGCATTCATTTTGGCTTCTTTTGTTGCAATCAAATCTTGTAGCTCCGCAATGGTTTGAGATCGTGCTTCCAGTTCTGATTGTAATTTGAGTAAACGCGTATTTTCAGTTTCCAACAATCGTTCTTTTGTTTCCAGCTCGGTCAACAATTGCCTTATCGTATTGGCCTTTTCTGTAAGTTCTGAGGCACTTTCGGTCTGTAAAGCATCATAAGACGCTATCAACTTATCTAGTCTATCCTTGGCTGCATTATACGCTTGCTCCACACCTGCTTTGCGATCATTTAAATCTTGGATGGCTCCTTCTAAATTTTTTACATCATGCTGCAATTTATTGCGTTCTGCTACCAAATTTTCATTTTGATCAATCAATTCACTATTGGAATTGGACAAACGATTGTATTTGCGTTCCAAATCTTCATACACTTTTTTGGAAACACAAGAAGTGAAAAAGGATAACAACAAAATAATGGAAACTATCTTTCTCATAATTTAATGCTTTAAAAATTAGTGAAAAAAAATACTATTAAAAAAGACTTTTATAATACAAATGCCAAAATTACAAAAAAAATACGGGTTGACTTTATTAAAAAATCAACCTCGTATTAATTAACAGTTATTTTATATCTTAACTTTTCTTACTACTAAATTTTCTGTATTTCAAATAAGAAAATATTGAAAATAATATAAAGAATACAGTAGTATAATAAACCCAGTTAGGCACAGGAACTGGATCACCTGCTGCATATGAGTGCATACCACTTAAATAAAAATTAACCCCAAAAAATGTCATGATTAGGGTAGAAATAGCCCACAAACTAGCCAAATTAAATGCAAATTTTCCTCTTAATCCTGGAACCAGTCTCATGTGTAGAATAAAAATGTAAATCATCATAGAAATCAAAGACCATACTTCCTTAGGATCCCAGCTCCAATATCGTCCCCAACTTTCATTGGCCCATACACCTCCCAAAAATGTTCCAATAGACAAGGTAAACAATCCCACAATCAAAACCATTTCATTGATATAAGTAAGTTCATCAATCGTATTATTGAGTTTTAGTGCATTCTTATTGTTTTTCAAAATATAGAGCCATAATACCACAAAGCCCAATAAGGCTCCTAACCCTAAAAAAGCATAACTAGAAGTAATCACCGCTACGTGTATCATCAACCAATATGATTTTAATACAGGTACCAAATTTGTAATTTCAGGATTCATAGAACTTCCATGCGCTATTCCTAGCAATAGCGATGCAAAAACAACAGTAGCCGCCAATATGAATTTACTTTGCTTATGTGAAAAATACAATCCCACCAAAACACTTACAAAAGCAACAAAAACAATTGCTTCATATCCATCACTCCAAGGTGCGTGACCAGAAATATACCATCTTAAACCTAAACCAAAAGCATGAAGAAACATGCCAATTGCTGTAAGTATGGTGAGAATCATTATGGTATATCGAATCCACTTGGTTGGTTTAGTAAATAAATCAACAAATGCAAAAACCAAAAAAGCAAATCCAACCAACATAAAATACATCATCAGTTTTTTAAATATACTCCAATGATTATAAGCTATTTCAAGATTTGTTTTGGTTGAATTCGGAATTATTTCAGCACCGTATTTCTTTTGATAGGCACTAATAATATCAAGATTTTGATCGGCTTCAGTATAATCTCCGGTTTCAATGGCTTTCACCAATGATCTCATATAGGTTTGATGCATCTTGGCTACCAATGTATCATTACTTTCAATGAGTTCTTTGTCAAATCCTACTACCCATTTGTGATTTGAATCTCCAATTTTAGGATAAATCTGCATTACATTTCCACTGACAATAGAAACCAACACATTAAATCTTTCATCCAAATTAATAATCTCCTTATCTGTTGCAGTCCTATCCATACTTTTCTTCATTTGTACTTCCTGAACCTTACTTCCTATGTAATAATTTTCCTTCACATTATTGAAAAAGTTGGCAATCGAGGTATAGCCATCTTCTACACCTAATTCCGTACTCATAAATTTGCCAAGTGCATGGGCTTTAACATGTATTAATGGCTGTTCTTCCCAATAATAAGGATCCAATTGAGCCGATAGCAATACTTGCTCTGCCGTCAATCCTTGATAAGTATCTTTTTTATATACTTTTCTCAAAGCTTCCAAAGCATAGGTATTCAAGGGTTTTATTCTACCTTGAAAATCCTGAATAAGCAACCTTCCAAATTTATCGGCATGTACCTTGCTGACTACATTATTCATCTTTTTTGGATGATCTTTCAAATCCATCATTTCACCTGCAACATGATTGTGATCGTCTGTCATTAATGACGTATGATTTGGCTCTTCTGAAATTTGAATACTATCAGCATTGAAATTCTGTGCATGAGTCGTAAGAGAATAACTTAAAAACAATAAAATGATTGAAATTTGATGCTTTTTCAATCTTTTGAGTTTCTCTGAAAGATCTTTAAATCGAGAACCATTCCAAAACAAAGTGAAAAACATACCCAATCCCATGAAAAAATATCCAACATAAGTAATTAGCGTTCCCCAATAATCATGATTTACGGAAAGTACTGTACCTTTTTCATCCATATCATAACTTGATTGAAAAAAACGATATCCTTTGTAATCCAATACATGATTCATAAAAATACGATAATTCATAGAAAAGGTAGAATCAAGCACGGTTACCTCACTTGCATATGAAGAAGCAGAATTGGTCCCTGGATATCTTTCCATTTGAAAGTCATTTAATTGTATGGAAAAAGGAGTCTTAATTTCTTTGGAGCCGTAACTCAAATTAAAATCTAAATCGTTCATTTTAATGATTACTGGATTTGAAATGGAATTTTTACTACCATAAAGTAATACAGGTTGAATCTCCTCTCCTGACTCAACTTCTAAGAACAAAGCATCCAAAGGATATTTATCTCTATCCGATTGGTGTGCGGCCATAAGCTTTTGCTCTCCTTTTAACAAGGGTTCTGTAATTATAAAATGCAAATTATCAAAGCTGTATAACTTCATTAATTCAACATTGTAAATACTGTCTTTTTTCAAAGGTGTTGGTTGTTGGGTTTTCATGTCCAAAACATTTCCATCTGAAGGTGCGTGAAAAGTAAAATTATTGAGTTTGTAATCAAAATTGAGGGCTCCATCTGTAGGATGATTTAAACTAAATGTATAATTTCCAAATTTAACGCTTTCTTGAATAGGAACATAAATATCTTCACGAGTATTCATTCCGGAAACAACAATATGCAAATGTTCTTTTCCGGTATCATTTTTCTCAAATACAGTTTTAACATTAGGAATAAACCGGGTTGTTTTGATTTTAAAGGGAGTTTGTGCAACTTTATCTTGAATTGAATAGGTCTTTTTTCCAATGAATCCAAAAAGAACTTCTTTAGACAAACTTATTTGATCAGTTCCTTTGCTAACTTTTACATCAAGATACGTTTTATCAGAAATAATCGTACTAGAAACGGCTCCTTCTCTAATTGACATAAGACCTTCAAATCCAAAATAACGAGAGACAAAAGCTCCAAAAAGAATAATAATAAAAGCTGTGTGAAAAATAAAAACAGGCCACTTCTCTTTTCGATAAAGTTTATATCGAAAAATATTACCAATAAAATTGAGCATCAACATCAACATGATCAACTCAAACCACCAAGTGTTGTATATAAAAGATTTAGATGTTTGAGTTCCAAAATCGTTTTCAATAAAAGTGGCTGCTCCCATTGCAATGACAAACAAAATGATTAATACACTCATCAAACGAGTGGAAAAAAATAAGTTAAAAAAATTTTTCATGAATATATATTTTTGTGAATAATTGTATTTTAGTTGTTTAATGATTACATAAATTCAAGAATTAAAGGCCTGAAGATTAATGTTCTCCCGTCACGTATAAGTGTGGAATCAGGATTATTCAATTCAATATTAATGATGTTATAAATTGAATATTTCCACTAATAATGGAAATACTAATTTCAAACCCTGATTATTATCTGAAGAAATGTAACTGTTTTACACTATATTTTCTATATAATTAGTAGCACTAAAATGTTGGACAAAAATAGGCATTTATACAGAATAAAACCAGAATAATTTGTAAAAAAAAACAATCAAAACAATTGAATTAATCAATCAAGAGAAAGCCAATTGATAGGAGTCAGAAGAAAATGCATTTGATTATGTAATCACTATTTAGGTACTACATAATATTTCAATTTATGACAAATTTTGACCATAAATAATGAAATAATGCATGAAAAACAAAACCCAAAAAAACACCTAAGATTGCGCCAGTAAGCACATCAGATGGAAAATGAACCCCTAAATAAATACGGCTGTAAGCAAATAAAATGGGCCAAATTAAAATGAAATAAATAGGTTTAAAATAGGACTTCAAACTCAGGATTACAAATGTAGAAACAGCAAAAGAGTTGGTTGCATGACCCGATAAAAAACTATATCCTCCCGATTTTTTCACTACTCTAATCAAAGAACTTATAGATTCATCTTTAAATGGTCTGATTCTTTGAAAGGTTTCCTTGATGAGATTTACAAATTGATCAGTAAAAGTAATGAGTAAAGCTATGAAAAATAGGGTAAATAGCGTTTTTTTCCAGCCGAAATGCTTGAGTAATAAATATAAAATAATCACATACAACGGAATCCAAACATACTTATTGGTTACCCCTATCCAAAAAAAATCCCATTGCTCATTTCCCATTGAATTGAGAAATACCAATAGCCTTTGATCCCAATTTATGATTCTATCCAACAACTTTAAAATTTAGTGGTACGTTTGATAGGCCCAGTATATTCTTCAACATTCTCTTTTAACTTATCTACTTCAGCCTTGATATCTTTGGAAATATTGGACACTGATGCATCAATATCCTTTTTATAAGCCGATTGATTGATTTCTCGTTTCACTTCATTGGTAGCATCCCGCAATTGACGCATACCTTTACCTAAACCTCTTGCTAATTCGGGTACTTTATCAGCTCCAAATAACATGACTACAACCAAAAGGATAAAAAATATTTCTGAACCGCCCATGATTTTAAAAAAATTACAAATCAAAAAAAATAAAATTCCAAACAACACACATTGAATTCAAAATGGTGTTAAATTGAATTGAAACTGTATTTCTAGACTTAAGATTAACAAAAGCGAAATTACAAACAAATTTCAAAAAAAAAGCCACAAAACCACTTTCATTTTAAAAAAGTGGTTTTGCGACTTATAATTATAAGTAGATTAATAAAAACAAATATCTTAATTTGTGTTTGGAGCACTTTCCATCAACTTGATAAATTCATCCAACTTGGGAAGAATAATCACTTCAGTTCTACGGTTAATGCTGCGTCCTGCTTCAGTATCATTGGTAGCTTTTGGTACATATTCACTTCTAGCTCCTGCCGTGATACGTGCCGGATTGATACCCATATTGGTTTGGAAATAGCGTGCAATGGTATTGGCTCTCATGGCGCTTAAATCCCAATTATCTTTTACACAAGCATTGGTAATAGGCACATTGTCTGTATGTCCTTCAATCAGAATATCATAATCTTTGTAATCATTTAAAATCACGGAAAGTTTATTTAAAACTTCGCCTGCTTTATCAGAAATCACATAACTTCCCGATTTGAACAACATTTTATCTGACAATGAAACAAATACAACTCCTTTTAAAACTTTGACATCGACATCTTCATCTTCCAAATTATCTAAGGAACGTTTGATTTTATTACTCAAAGCCAAATTCATAGAATCATTCTTTCTACTGATATCGGTTAATTTACGAATATAAACATTGGCTGTACTAATCTCATCCAATAATTTACTGATATTAGTATTGCCTTGTTGACTCATACTCACACATTTATCCAATGCATCTTGCAATTGTGCAATATTCTGTTTATGAGTTAAAATCTGTTCGTTTAAAAACTCAATTTTTGCCTTAGAAGCATCATCTTCAGTAAGACATTTCATCAAATTGGCTTTGCAATCCGTTAAAGATTGTTCGCTATCCTTAAATTTATTTTCGAGTTCTAAATACTGTTTTTTGCTCACGCAGGAACTCAAGCCTACTGCTACAAGCATAATTATTAAAAATAGTTTTCTCATAATTGTTGATATTTAATTAACTTCGCTAAATTACTACAAAAACGAGGAATATCAATGGATATTGCAACAAAATATTGTTAATTCAGCAATTGATTTTTTTCGCTGTGATTTCCTTTTATACTATTGTAATTCTATTATTGACCTTGCTTTAGCAACGAAAGTCAGTACGTATAAAAATATAAAGGATTAAAGAAAAAAAATTTACTTTGCTTTGATAATCTCGATAATTGATTACAAGTTCAATGCAATTCCTACCGCCCCATTATTACCCGCTTCAACAAAAATTGAAAAAGTATCAGACAAGGCATATCTGGCTCCTAAATGTCCACCTAAACCGAATTCGCCATCACCTACTAATCCCAATTCGACACCTAAATAAGTATCCCACTGGTCGGGTAAATTGATGGGCTCGGCAAAGTGATAATCAGCGCGTCCAAATACGAAAAACTTGGAATTATAATCACCTGAATTGTAAAAGACACCTCCTACCCCAATTGAAAATTGATCCCCCAATCCATAATCATAAGTTGCTTTAATTCCAGTTCCATGACCATAAAAATTAAAACCGGCTTGTAACTTTTGATCTCCGCTTCCTGAAAAATTTTGAGCAAATAAACCAGAGGCTCCTATTAAAAAAAGTACTAAAAAAAATGTTTTCTTCATTTGAATTAAAATTTTTAAATTATTAATAAAACGTTTGCAACTCAATATTGTTGCAATAATTGTTCCTAAAAACAAAAAAAAGAAATGAGGAGAAGAAAAATTTGCATCCAATAAAAATATATTTCTTGAAAAAAATAAAAACGGCATGAACTTTGAAATGAGTTAAACAAAACAATTTAAAACCGTCGGATCATGAAAACAACATTACGTTTATTTGGAATTTTACTACTAGGAATCAGTTTGAATTCCTGTGTTATTGAAACAAACGGATATTACAACGATGTTTCATTGGAACAAGTTATGACAGATTACGACATTTGGTATGTGGATTACAACCGTACTACCGGATCTGGAAATGTGCCATTCGTGTCAAAGGCTTTTACACTTTCTTTTATTAATGGTAGAATGTATGCCAATAATAATATTGTAGGCATCGGATTTACCGGTAATGGGTATGGTGTTCAAAAAGGTACTTACAACACAAATTCAGGTTTTTTAAGAATCAATCACAGTACTGATGGGATGTATGAATTTGAAGTTTATGCCGAATCACCCAGCCACATCAGACTTTATAACGCTTATTACAACGTTACTTATTATTTAAATGGGTATCAAAAAAATTACTTCGATTTTGATCAAGTTTTTTATGATAATATTGAATATTTTTTACAAGAATATTTTGCTTGGGAAAAATCATATACCAGCGTGGCAGGTTCAGCCAATGTATTTGACAATGAAAATTATTTGGCTTTCACCCCTGAAAACAACACCACATTTTATTCATCTGTAGATCAAACAGGATTGCCTTTGAATTCAATTTTTTGGGATTACACAGGCACATACGAGGTCTACGATGTAAACGGGTATGATAATTTAAAAATATTATCACTCTATTACAGTCCTACCGGTTATGAAGAATTTGAATTGGTAGTCTTAAATGATGCAAAAATTGAATTGTATCATATTGATTCAGGAACCACTTATAAGTTCAACGGCTTGGGCTTTGTACAATTTAAAATGGGTAGCACCGATAAGAAAACAAAAGATTTCGGAGATCGTTCTAGAACAAAAATAACTCGGAAAACTGTTGAAAGAAGTGCAAAAGCAATTGAGTTTAAAAAAACAAATCAAAGTTTGAAATAGAAATAAACCATTAACACAAAGCCAAAAACATAAAATATTCCCGGACAAATGTTCGGGATTTTTTTTACCTTTACCACAACTAAACTACTTTAAAAAAGTGATTAACAAGCGCCTACTTATCAGGAATTTACTGGCATATCACGGGGAAAATTCGTTTTATGACAAAAAAGAATCACTTGACTTATATTCTCGACCATCCAAAGCAAAGTTTCTCAAACACATTTGTGCTTTGGCAAATGCCAATCCGCAAAACAAAGCCTTCATCGTAGTAGGAATTGATGATCGATCCAATGAATTAAAAGGGGTAGATTTTTTTGATGATTCTCGTATACAAAATCTAATTGATGCCTATATTGATAATGCACCACAGGTACAATATGAAAATGTCCCCTTTCCAGAATTGCAACGGCATAAAGTAATTGGATTGGTTACGGTGGCTTCTTCGGGTAAAATTGCCAAACTCAAACGAAGCATTTGGAATTATAACTCGGGTAATATTTTTTTGAGAATTGGGAGTACTTCCAGAATCATAGACGCTTTGGTTTTAGAAAACTTCAATTCAAATACGGTTCAAAATATTGAAAAACAATCGGTAAACAACATTGAATTAACGCTTAAAGGTGTTTTTGACTTTCTCAATCATCACAAAGACGTAAGTGAAGCTCAATATTTGGTTTTCAACGAACAATTTGTCTTGTGTTGGGCAGGTCAGAAGAAAGTGGTCGGAGAAAAAGTTTTTTATAGCAGAGTTGATATTGAATTGGTAAATGAACAAGTAAGATTATTTTATTCCTATATGGATGAAGTAAAAATTGAGGTTTCAAAAAAGGCTTTTATTACCACCGAATATGTCCCACTTTTTATGAATGGCACGTATGAATACTTTGCATTGGAAAAAAATATCATCCATTTCAAAGAAAATGGCACTTACAAATTGGCTTCCGAAATTTTATTTAAAAGGCCGATATTTGAATCAAACACAATTCAAAAAATCTTCAATCGAAGCAATTCCCTTTTTAACCAATTAACTGAAAAAAAAATATTTAGCCCTAGGCAATTGAAACAATTACACCAACTACCAGATCAATATCTGATTTGCTATCTCAATGGCGTTGAAACTGCATTGGAACGATTTGAGGAATTGGGACCGCTATTGAAAAATCAAGAAGATAAAAAGGCTTATATGAAGTACAAAGAAGTGAAAAGAGTTTTTCGAAAAGTGAATGGGAAATAGATTCTTTTAAAAATACAAGCAACTCAACATTCCAACCGTAACCAAAAAATACAATACAGTCAACGGAATTCCGACGCGTAAATAGTCTTTAAATTTATAATTTCCAGGTCCATAAACCATCAAATTGGTTTGATAACCCATAGGTGTCATAAAATTGGCAGATGCTGCAAATGCAACGGTCAGCACAAATGGAATATGATTGACATCCAAAGTTAGTGCCATCGTCATAGCAATTGGAAATATGATTGCCGATGAAGCTCTAACGCTTATCACAGCTGAAAGAATAGTGGTAAGGAGGTAAATTCCGGCTAATACAGCTACTTTACCCATAGGTTTTAAAACAGTCAGCAAGCCATTGGCAAAAATCTCTGCTACCCCAGATTTAAGCATAGCTGTACCCAATGATAAGGCCAAAGCAATAATCAGAACCAATTGAAAATCAATACTTTTGATAATGCTTTTTGGATTCACGACTTTAAAAATCACCAAAATACTGAGAAGCATCAACAAGCCATTGAAAAATTTTACAATACTAAAAGAAGCTAAAATTACTACAGCCATAAAACCGATGTATAGAAAAAGACTTTTAGATTCCTTGATTTTGTCCTTCTTTTTGTTTCCTGAAACTAAAATAAACTCGGTAACATCCTTGGTGCGTTGTTCAAAATAACTACCGGTAAGTAAAAGCAAGGCATCGCCCGCTCTCAAGGGTTCGGAATTGATTTGGTTTACTATGGCTTCTCCGTTTCTAAACAATGCCATTACGGATGCATCATATTGTGCTCTGAATTTAATTTCCTTAAGGGATTTACCTATTAATGTTGAGTTATAGGCAATTACAATTTCATACATCTTGGCATTATCCTTTCTGGAGAACATTCCCAAAGAAGGCAATTCGAACCCATTGTAATTTTTTACAAAATCTTCTATAGAATTGGTATCTCCGGTGAAAAGCAAAATATCTTCTTCCATGAGTAACATATCTTGGGGGACAGCCGTAATTCTCATATTTTCACGCAAAACTTCTACAACTGTTAATCCTTGTAAATTTTTCAAGCCTGCTTCTAAAATTGTTTTTCCTATCAAATGACTTCCGGTTTTCAATCTGGCTTCGACGACATAATTTCTGTTTAGAGCCGGAATGCTATCCATTATATTTTCATGTGAAGGCAACCTTTTTAAACCCCAAAAAACCATATAGATGGTTCCCAAAAAAGCCATGGTAAGACCTACAGGCGTAAAATCAAAAAAATGAAGAATTTCGGCATTTGGAATGATTTTTTGCTCAGCCAACATTCCATTTACAATCAAATTGGTAGAAGTTCCAATCAAAGTAATATTCCCTCCGATGATGGCTGCAAAAGATAATGGGATTAAGATTTTGGAAAGTGGAAATTGGAATTTTTTGGCATTGGTATGCACAATAGGCATCATCACAGCTACCAATGGGGTATTGTTGATAAACGCCGAAATAGGAAAAACCATTAACATCATTCTAGCAACAAAACTCTTAACATTCTTAGTGTTATGAAATATTTTTCCAAAAAAACCTTCCATTGTAGAAACTTTTCTAAAAATATCTCCTAAGACGAGTAACATAACGATAATAGCCAATTGCTCATTGGCAAATCCATGTATTACTTCGGCTGGTTCCAATATTTGGAAAATTCCCAGGACCACTACAGCAATTATAAAGGTCATAGCAGGGCCAACCCATTCCTTGTATAATGAAAGAATGATAAAGATAATTACCAAAATCACTATGATGGCTTGAAAAGTCAAATTAGGCTGGTTAAATCCCGATAGATATTGGGAGAAATTATTGGTTAATATCCCGAAAACTATCGGAATGGGTTATTTAAAAATTGAATTTTGGGATTTGATTATTGGTTTAAAACTAATAATTAAACCTAAACAATCATGCCAGCTCCCATGGTTTCGTTGGTTACTTCATCTACCAGTATAAAACTACCAGTTCTGCGATTACGTTCATAAGAATCAAAAAACAAGGGTTGAGAAGTACGTACCATAATTTTGGCTATATCGTTCATTTTGACGTTTTTATCTTCTCTGTTTTCATCCAGCGAATTGATATCCATTTTATAAGAAACTTCTTTTACAACACATTTTACTTCATTGGTGTTGTGTTTCAACAAGTATTTGCCTCCATGAATCAATGGACGCGGATTAAACCAGCACATCATGGCTGTTATATCTTGACTTTGCAAAGGTACATTATCCGATTTTACCAATATATTACCACGACTGATATCAATATCATCTTTAATAGTAATGGTTACGGACTGTGGTGCAAAAGCCGATTGAAGGCTTTCTCCTAATGTATCAATACTCACAATTTCGGTTTCATATCCTGAAGGCATCACTTTCACTTTATCACCCACATTGAAAATACCTCCGTCAATGCGTCCTGCGTAACCGCGATAATCATGAAATTTATCGGTTTGTGGTCGAATGACAAATTGAATAGGAAATCTTGGATCTTCATGATTGACATCACCTGAAATATAAATATTCTCCAACAAATCAAGTAATGTAGTTCCTTTATACCAATCCATATTTACAGATCTATCCACTACATTATCTCCATTTAAGGCACTGATAGGAATAAAATGTATATCTTTTACATTGAATTTTGGAGCAAATTGAAGATAGTGTTTTTTAACTTGTTCAAATCTTTCTTCACTAAATTCAACTAAATCCATCTTGTTGATACACACAACAAGATGAGGAATTTGAAGCAAAGATGCAATATAAGAATGTCTTAATGTCTGTTCGATTACTCCATTTCGAGCATCGATTAAAATTAAGGCTACATTGGCAGTTGATGCACCGGTTACCATATTTCGGGTATATTGTATATGTCCTGGTGTATCGGCGATTATAAACTTACGTTTGGGTGTTGCAAAATATCGATAAGCAACATCGATGGTAATTCCTTGTTCACGTTCAGCTTTTAAACCATCGGTGAGTAAAGCCAAATCGGCTACATCTTTACCTTTATTTTTGCTAGCCTTCTCAATGGCGTCAATTTGATCTTGAAAAATGGATTTACTATCGTATAGGAGTCTGCCTATCAAAGTACTTTTTCCGTCGTCAACACTACCCGCTGTTGTAAAACGCAGTAATTCCATATTGAGGTAACCATCTGATGCTAATTTTTCCTGGTTCATTATTTAACGCTGTTTGTTAAAATCAATTCAATTATTTAAAGTAAATCAAAAATCTATCCCGATAGCTATCGGGACTAATCTCTAATTTAAAAATACCCTTCCTTTTTTCGGTCTTCCATCGCCGTTTCAGAGCGTTTATCGTCAAAACGCATACCTCTTTCTGTGGTTCTTTCGGCTGCAATTTCATCGATAATGTCTTTGAGATTATCCGCTTTGGATTGAGTCAAACCTGTGTTGGTAATATCTCCAATGGTTCGGCAACGCACATCTAAAACTTCCATTTTTTCAGTTGGTTTTAATTGCATAAAAGGAGCTGTTGCCAATAATACCCCATCGCGTAAAAAGCATTCACGTCTATGGGTATAATACAAACTTGGAATTTCAATATTTTCCATAAAAATATATTGCCAAACATCCAATTCTGTCCAATTACTCAAGGGAAATACTCTAAAATGTTCTCCCATTTTTTTTCGACCATTGAACAAATTCCACAATTCAGGTCTTTGATTTTTGGGATCCCATTGTCCAAATTCGTCGCGATGAGAAAAAAATCTCTCTTTAGCTCTGGCTTTTTCTTCATCACGTCGGCCACCACCAACAGCACAATCAAATTTATGTGTTTCTATAGCATCCAATAAGGTGGTTGTTTGCAACACATTGCGACTGGCATTAAAGCCGGTTTCTTCTAAAACTTTCCCTTCATCTATGGTCTTTTGAACAGATCCAATATAAAGTTTGACCCCATTTTTATGAACCAAATTGTCTCGGAAATCAATCGTTTCTTCAAAGTTGTGTCCTGTATCAATGTGTAAAAGCGGAATGGGTACTCGAGCGGGATAAAAAGCTTTTCGAGCCAGATGAAACATCACAATACTGTCTTTACCTCCAGAAAAAAGAATGACCGGATTTTGAAATTGCGCGGCCACTTCTCTAAATATAAAGATGGATTCTGATTCGAGTTCTTTTAAATGGGTTAAATTAAATGGTTTCATTTTATTTATATCGAAATGACTTGGTTATAAATCCAAATCAATGGCTTTAAAAATTAATAAAAGTATACTCAATCATTGAATTTTTCCAATGTTTAGAATGGGTTTTTGAGGTTCTACATGTAAACCACATTCTTTTTTGTCCTTGCTTTCCCACCACCATCTTCCGGCTCTAATATCTTCTCCTTCTTGAATAGCTCGTGTACATGGTGCACATCCGATGCTGATAAAACCCTTATCATGCAAAGTATTGTATGGAACTGCTTTTTCACTCAGATAAGTTAGAACTTCATTCAATTTCCAATTAAGTAAAGGGTTGTATTTGAAACAATTAAAGGCTTTACTTTCTTCCAAAACATTAACATTAGTTCTCGTTACGGATTGTTCGGCTCTTAAACCTGTAATCCATAAATCAACATCTTGTAAAGCTCTTTGTAAAGGGTAAACTTTTCTTATATCGCAACACTCCTTTCTATTTTCAAGTGAATCGTAAAAACTGTAGATCCCTTTTTCATCGACCATTTTTTCTACCTGTGAAGTTTCTGGGTAAAAAGCTGTGATTTTTTTTCCATATTTCTTTTGAGTCTCGTGCCACACTTGATACGTTTCTTCAAACATTCTACCTGTATCAAGTGTGAAAACCTCAATCGGTAAATCATGGGTAAAAATGAGATCGGTTATCACTTGATCTTCTTGACCGAAACTAGTGGAGAAGGCAATTTTACCTTTGAATTTTTCGGCTAAATACCGAAGTTGTTCAACCACGTGTTTATCTTGTATTGCTTCAGATAATATTGTAATCATTTATAATGAATCATTTTTATATCCACTTCAACATAAGTGGAACCTGTAAACTGTGAACATTCAACCCATTTTATAAACCTTGAGTTGTTAAGCAACCGGCGAAATTATAGGAAATGTTGGACTTTTATACTGACAAAAATCATTTATAAAGAATTGCATCCAAAAATAAAACTGTCTGAAAAGTATCGTTGGACTTACTTTTCAGACAGTTTATTTATTTAAAAAAATAGTTTAAATATCAAATTTAATGCCTTGAGCTAAAGGTAATTGAGCTCCGTAGTTTATAGTGTTTGTTTGACGTCTCATATATACTTTCCAAGCATCAGATCCTGACTCACGTCCACCACCGGTTTCTTTTTCTCCACCAAATGCCCCACCAATTTCGGCACCTGAAGTACCCAAATTGACATTGGCAATGCCACAATCAGATCCGTTTTGTGAAACAAATGTTTCGGCTTCTCTCACATTGAGTGTAAAAATAGCTGAAGACAATCCTTGTGGCACATCATTTTGAATATCAATGGCATTTTGAACATCACCGCTGTATTTGATAAAATAAACGATTGGGGCAAAAGTTTCTTCTTGCACAATATGGTAGTGATTTTGAGCTTCAGCGATACAAGGCACCACATAATTCCCAGATTCATAACCTGGTCCAGTCAAATGTTGACCTCCAAATAGTATTTTACCACCTTCTTCTTGAACTTTTTTAACGGCATCCAAAAAGGCATTGACGGCATGAATATCTATAACTGGTCCTACCAAATTTCCATCTTTCAATGGATTTCCAATTTTTTGTCCAATTTTTTCATAAGCACCCAAGAATGCATCTTTTACTTTATCGTAGATTGAATCGTGAATAATGACCCTACGTGTGGATGTACAACGTTGTCCGGCAGTACCAACAGTTCCAAAAACAGTGGACATAACGGCCATTTGAATATCGGCATTTGGAGTGATAATTACGGCATTGTTTCCACCCAATTCCAACAAAGTTCTACCCAATCTGCGTCCTATGATTTCGGCAGCTCTTTTCCCAACGGAAGTTGATCCTGTAATAGAAAAAAGGGGAATTCGTTTATCGGCTAGGAAATTATCTCCCATCACAGAAGAACGACCTACGACAAGGTTGAAAACTCCTTCGGGAACATTATTGTCAATCAATACTTGACGGATGATTTTTTGGGTAGCAACTGCGGTCAAAGGGGTTTTGGAAGAAGGTTTCCAAATAACCACATCACCGGCTATAGCAGCTAAAGCAGAATTCCAAGCCCATACAGCAACTGGAAAGTTATAGGAAGTGACAAGTCCTACAATTCCAAGTGGATGATATTGTTCGGATAATCTATGTAAAGGTCTTTCCGATTGAAGGGCAATACCGTTGATTAAACGAGATTGACCAACTGCAAAATCGCAGATATCTATCATTTCTTGCACTTCGCCCAAACCTTCTTGGTACACTTTACCCATTTCATAGGAAACCAATGCGCCTAAATCGGCTTTGTGAATTCTCAGTGCATTTCCAATTTGACGTACTATTTCACCACGTACCGGAGCTGGAACTAATCTCCATTTTTTAAAAGCTTCTTCAGCTTTTTGAACTACTTTTTCGTATTCGCCCAAAGTTGCTGTTTTTACTTGAGCAATTTCTTTCCCATCAATAGGAGAAGAGGATGAATCAATTTTACCTGTTGAGTCAAACCATTCGGTACCGGTAGAAACTCCAAAATTTAAAGCGTCTATTCCGAGATTTTGAAGTGTTTTTTGAATATCTATCATTTTATTTGCGATTTACGAATTTAGTTTCGATTTCCGATTCCTGACTCCCGAAAGCTATCAGGTCGAGACAGAACGGGGTTAGATTTGGTTGAGGTTATTCAATTCATTTAGTTCTTTTACGAAAATATCGATTTGTTTATCATCAAAACCCTTTTCAATACAAGCCTCTTGAAGGGTTCCCCATATGGGTTCGCCACATTTGATACATCTTATTCCTTTTTCGGCTAGGTACCCAACTGCAAAAGGATAAACATCAACTAAGTCTTCAATGGTTATATTAAGGTCAATCATTAATTTAATGAAACAAATAAGGATGGCAAATTTAGGAAATTTACCTCGATTTTAATACAGTCGAACGTAAACTTCTCTCATTAATTTTTCAACGTCCCTTGTGAAAACTTTTTTCTCTGTAACATTCAGATTGTGTGCTTCTAATAATTTGCGAACATGTCGGGTGAATTTCATCATTTGTTCAAAGTCTTGGGCTTGATGAAAAAAGTACTTTTTATATTGAAATTCATCAACCGGCAATACCAAATAATCGGTTTTACCATTTAAAACCCTTTTATATACCCATGTCAAAATATATTGCGCTTGTGATATTTCTACTTTATTTTGGGAATTTTTAGACAAGGTCAGTTCAAAAACTGCTCCTCCGTCACTGGGAAAAAAGCGCTGATTGGAAATAAAATTTCCTAGTGAATAAACGACCAATGTTTCAGCTTTTTTATCCCATTCCATTGGTTCCACAACGTGTGGATGGGATCCAATCACTATGGAAACCCCATTTTCTTTAAAAAAAGCAAACCAGTTTTTTTGATCCTGTATAGGCAGGTCTTTGTATTCTGCGCCCCAATGTACATAGGCAATCAAGACATCGGGATTTGATTTTTTGGCTAATGCTATATCGGTGAGAATGTTTTTTTTGTTTAAAAAACTTACCATGCTACTATCGGAAATAGAAATTCCGTTGGTTCCATAGGTATAGTTAAGCAACCCAATTTTAATTCCATTTCTATCCAATAGCATTAAACCGGATTTTGATTTGTGATCTTGGTTTTTATACGTGCCAAAATGAGAAATTTTTAAACTATCTAATAGGTCTATAGTTCGTTTTATTCCTTTTTCCTTCCTGTCGCAGGAATGGTTATTGGCAGTTCCCAAAATATCTACACCTGCATTTTTCACCGCCAATGCCAATTCAGGAGGCGAACTGAACATTGGATATCCGGAATAGGGTTTGGAACCCAAGGTCACTTCCAAGTTTCCGATGGTAAAATCGGGTTCGCTCAATATATCTTTAATATAGACAAAGCAGTTTTGGTAGTCATACGTTTTTGTTTTAGCATCATAAGCCGCCTCTATCTGTGGTCCATGTCCCATGATATCGCCCATAAAAAGCAATTTGACCTCGGTTTTTTGACTCCACAATTCATTGGATATCAAGAAAAAAAAGAAAAAAATGACGTTTTTTGTTCCCATAGAGCAAAAGTAAATAAAAAGACTATTCATAAACTATAACAAAAATTTATTGCCTTATTTAGAATTATTCTTAATAACATGATAATTATCATTAAAATTCACTTTACTTTTGCCAAAGGAAATGAGATTGACCTAAATGGATTTAAATATTGACATTTAAACGCATTATCTCAACAATCATGTCCAATCTAAACACTAGTTAAAATGAAAAAATATACCGAAAACGAACTCGAGCAAGACCTCAAAACCAAAGAATACGAGTATGGTTTTTATACGGATATAGAAGCCGATAAATTTCCTCCGGGTTTGAATGAAGCTGTGGTCATAGCCATATCCAAAAAGAAAAACGAACCGCAATGGATGACTGATTGGCGATTGGAAGCTTTTCGAATTTGGGAAAAAATGACTGAACCTGAATGGGCAAACGTTCATTATGTGAAACCTCGTTTCAATGAAATCAGTTATTATTCGGCTCCCAAGAAAAAACCTGAATTGGAATCTTTAGACCAAGTTGACCCCGAATTACTCAAAACATTTGCTAAGTTGGGGATTTCGATGGATGAACAAAAGAGACTTTCCGGAGTGGCCATGGATATTGTAATTGACTCTGTTTCGGTAGCAACTACTTTCAAAAAAACTTTAGAAGAAAGAGGCATTATTTTTTGTCCTATTTCGGAAGCCATTCAAAAATATCCCGATTTAGTTAAAAAATACATGGGCTCTGTTGTCCCTAAAACAGACAATTTTTATGCGGCTTTGAATTCTGCCGTCTTCTCCGATGGTTCATTTTGTTATATTCCCAAAGGCGTGAGAAGTCCGGTGGAATTATCTACTTATTTCCGTATTAACGAAGGTGGAACAGGTCAATTTGAACGCACCTTACTCATAGCCGATGAAGATAGTTATGTTAGTTATTTGGAAGGCTGTACAGCTCCACAGAGAGATGAAAACCAATTGCATGCAGCAGTTGTGGAACTCATCGCATTGGATGGTGCAGAAATAAAATATTCAACGGTTCAAAATTGGTTTCCAGGTGATGCAGAAGGCAAAGGTGGCGTTTACAATTTTGTAACCAAAAGGGCTATAGCACACCACAATGCCAAAATATCATGGACCCAAGTAGAAACCGGAAGTGCTATAACCTGGAAATATCCGAGTTGCATTTTAAAAGGCGACAACTCGATAGGGGAATTTTACAGTATTGCCGTTACCAACCATTTTCAACAAGCCGATACAGGTACCAAAATGATACATTTGGGCAACAACACCAAAAGCACCATCATTTCTAAAGGAATTTCTGCAGGTAAATCTCAAAATTCATACAGAGGTTTGGTACGAGTTGGTAAAAATGCCCAAAACGCTCGTAATTTTTCACAATGTGATTCGCTTTTGATGGGCAATCAATGTGGTGCGCATACTTTTCCATACATTGAAACGAAAAATGCTTCTGCTCAAATTGAACACGAAGCAACCACAAGTAAAATTGGGGAAGATCAATTGTTTTACTGCAATCAACGCGGTATTGATACTGAAAAAGCCATTGCTTTGATTGTAAATGGATTCAGCAAAGAAGTTCTTAATAAATTACCTATGGAATTTGCCGTTGAAGCCCAAAAATTACTAGAAATTTCTTTGGAAGGTAGTGTGGGATAACCAATATTAATTTTTATAAATCTTTTAAAAATGAAAAAAATAATATTTTTAAGTCTGTTTTTAAGTTGGATGGGTATAACTGCCCAAAACCAGGTAGGTGTTATCAAACCCTCAGAAAATTTGATTACGGAAAACATTCCTGATATTCCGGTGGAGCTTAGTGCTAAAGTAAAGAAATACACTGAAGCAAGAGGTGCTAATTTGGTTGCCCTACATCCAATCAAAAAAGAAATGATCATCAGCACTCGATTTGCCAACACATCTCAATTGCATGTTGTAAATCAACCTTTGGGAATGCGAAAACAAATTACTTTTTTTGAAGAACCAATAGGTAATGCTTCCTTTGAACCAACCAAGGGAGAATATTTGATTCTTTCAAAAGATGTTGGGGGAAATGAGTTTGCGCAATTGTACAAATACGATTTAAAAACCTTACAATTGACTCTTCTCACCGATGGTGGCAGATCTCAAAACGGCAATATCAACTGGAGAAAAGACGGAAAAGGTTTCTTTTTTGCTTCAACTATGAGAAACGGCAAGGATAGAGACATCTATTATATGAATCCCAATGATTTGACTTCAATCAAAATGATTTTACAGGTAGAAGGCGGCGGTTGGAGTATTCAAGACATTTCAGAAGATTCCAAAGTGTTGATTATAGGTGAATATATTTCTGCCAATGAATCACATTTATGGTTATTGAACGTAGAGAATGGAAAATTAACCGAATTCACCCCTAGAAATCAAAAAGGAGTTGTTTCAGGCCAAGGTACATTTGCAAAAAACCAAAATGGAATTTATTACATTACAGATTTTGAAAATGAATTTGCGCAGTTGGTTTATAAAAATTTAAATACCAATCAAGTAGAATATCTCTCCAAAATACCATGGGATGTGGAACGATTTGAGGTATCGGAAGATGGAAAAAATATACTCTTTTCAACCAATGAAGCCGGAGCATCTAAATTGTACAAATTGGATACAAAAACTCAAAAATACTCAATTTTACCAGGTATTCCAATGGGAAGTATAGGCGGTTTTGGGTTTCATAAATCACTCCCTTTGGTAGGTATTACGCTATCCAATGCGAAATCTTCATCGGATGTATATTATTATGATTTGAAAAAAAATAAACTGGAAAAATGGACAGAAAGTGAATTGGGTGGTATTCAACCTGAAGATATTTCTACTCCAAAATTTATTGAATGGAAAAGTTTTGACGGATTGAATATCTCAGGCTTTTATTATCCCGCAGCTTCAAAATTTATAGGGAAAAGACCGGTCATCATCAACATACACGGCGGACCTGAAGGCCAATCTTTACCAAATTTTTTAGGATCCAATAATTATTTCACTAATGAAATGGGAATTGCTATTATTTATCCCAATGTGCGTGGATCTTCAGGTTTTGGTAAAACTTTCATCAAATTGGACAATGGATTTTTAAGAGAAGATTCCGTAAAAGATATTGGAGCTTTGTTGGATTGGATTAAAACCCAACCCGACTTGGATGCAGATCGCATCATGGTTTTGGGTGGTAGTTATGGAGGCTACATGACTTTGGCTGTTTCATTCCATTATGCCGATAAGATAAAATGTGCTGTAGATGTTGTTGGTATTTCCAATTTCAATACTTTTTTGAAAAACACAGAAAGTTATAGAAGAGATTTACGAAGAGTGGAATACGGAGATGAACGTGATCCTGAAATGTATGCTTTTCTGGAAAAAATCTCACCTCTTAACAACACTGATAAAATCAAAAAACCCATGTTGATCGTTCAAGGAACCAATGACCCACGTGTTCCGGTTACGGAAGCGATGCAAATGAGAGACAAATTAAAAGCCAATGGCAATATTGTTTGGTATTTGGAAGCCAAAGATGAAGGACATGGATTCAGAAAGAAAAACAATGTAGATTACCAAAGATTGGTAACTATACAATTTATTGAAGCGTATTTACTAAAATAAGTATTAAATTATCATGCTAAAAATCAAAAACTTACATGCCAGTATCAATGGCAAAGAAATATTAAAAGGAATCAATCTCGAAGTAAAAAATGGAGAAGTTCACGCTATTATGGGACCCAATGGATCGGGTAAAACTACACTTTCATCGGTTGTTGCCGGTCGTGAGGACTATGAAGTAACGGAAGGAGAAATTACCTTGAATGGGGTCGATTTATTGGAATTGGCTCCTGAAGAAAGAGCCCACAAAGGCGTATTTATGTCTTTTCAATATCCGGTAGCTATTCCGGGTGTAACCGTAACCAATTTTATTAAAACAGCCCTCAACGCCAAGCGTAAAGCTGCTGGTAAAGAAGATATGCCGGCTGTAGAAATGCTGAAAATGATCAGAGAGAAATCGGAGTTATTGGAATTGGATAAAAAGTTTTTATCTCGTTCGCTCAACGACGGTTTTTCGGGTGGTGAAAAAAAACGCAATGAGATTTTTCAAATGGCGATGCTCGAACCCAAATTGGCTATCTTGGATGAAACCGATTCAGGCTTGGACATCGATGCTTTGAAAACCGTTGCCAATGGCGTCAATAAACTGAAAAACAAAGACAATGCAGTAATCGTAATTACACATTATCAACGTTTGTTGGATTATATTGTCCCTGATTTTGTACATGTATTGAAAGATGGAAAAATCATTAAAAGTGGTGGCAAAGAATTGGCTTTTGAATTGGAAGCAAAAGGGTATGATTGGCTTAAATAGTTTTTTTGAGTTCAACTTTTACCATTAAAACTCGAACTCAATTCCACAGTTAGGCTCCATGTGATATAACCCATAATTCATAATTTACAAAAATGTTAAAAGATAAAATAATACTATCCTATACCGGTTTTGAGAACAATCGTTCAACCGAAATCGATACGGAGTTTCACGCCAAACGAGTTCGCGCCATGCAGCAATTTGAAAAAGTGGGATTTCCTACCAAAGAAATTGAAGAATGGAAATACACTTCATTGAAAAATCTGCTCAAAACAGACTTTACACTTTTGACTGCTTCAGAAAGTGACATAGATACTAAAAAAATCAAGCCTTTTTTACTCAAAGGAATTGAAAGTTATAAATTGGTGTTTTTGGATGGCATATTTCAACCACAAGTGTCCGTAACTTCACATGAAGGTTTGGATATTTGCATTCTTTCATCGGCGATAAGCAAACCCAAATACAACATTGTATTGAATCATTACTTCAATACCATTGCCTCTCAAAAAGATGGATTGGCTTCCTTAAATACAGCATTTACGCAAGAAGGTGTATTTATTCACATTCCAAAAAGCGTGGTTGTAGATCGACCTGTTGAAATCTTATACCTGACTTCAGGATCGGAAAAAGAGGTTTTGGTTCAACCCCGAAATTTGGTCATTGTAGATGAAAATGCCTATGTACAAATCGTGGAAAGACATCAGAGTTTGACTTCACAAAAAGTTTTCACCAATAGTGTTACCGAACTTTTTGCTCACAAAAGAGCCATTGTGGAATGGTATAAAGTTCAGAATGACAACTTGCAGGCTTCAATTATTGATTCTACTTATATCAGTCAAAAAGAACAAAGTGTGGTCAGTATGTTTACATTTTCTTTTGGTGGTGATTTGGTACGAAACAATTTACATGTTTACCATGAAGGAGAACACATTACTTCCAACCTAAATGGAATCAGTATGTTGCACGGAACCCAACACGTAGATCATCAAACCAACATTTACCATCAACAACCCAATTGCGAAAGTCACGAATTGTACAAAGGGATATTTGACGAACAATCAACCGGGGTTTTTAATGGAAAAGTAATCGTTAGCAAAGAAGCTCAAAAAACCGATGCATATCAGCAAAATGACAATATACTCTTGACAGATGATGCTACCATCAATGCCAAGCCACAATTGGAAATATTTGCCGATGATGTGAAATGTTCGCATGGTTGTACCATAGGACAATTGGACAAGAATGCTTTATTTTACATGAGGCAACGCGGTATTCCGGCTAAAGAAGCCAAAGCACTTTTACTCTATGCTTTTACAGATCAAGTAGTCAATAGAATCAAAATACCGGCATTGAAAATTTGGATAACCGATACTATTTCTAAAAAATTGGGTGTGGAATTGGAAATTGAGGTTTGATAATTATGGTACTTGAAAATTAATCCTACAACTAAAGGGATTAAGTTTCTATTTGATTCAAAATTTAAACCGCATATTCCTAAAGAAATATGCGGTTTAAAATTAAATTTGATACCTATCGAGACATTTACATCCTATTTCAAAGCCCCAAAAATTTCCTTCAACATCTTATTAAAATCAATTTCGGTTTCTTCATTGAGTCCCATTCGGACAATGACCATATCTTTGGATGGAATGATATATACTTTTTGACCTTGATGACCTTGCATGCTGTACATATCACGTGGTGCATCGGGTAAAATACCACCGGCATTGAGCCAAAAATGGGCGCCATATTCGCCTTTGCTGTCTTTACATGGAGTGCTTACATATTGCACCCAACTTTCACTTAGAATTTGCTCTCCATTCCAATTGCCCTTGTGTAAATAGAGCAAGCCTAATTTTCCCCAATGTCTGGCAGTTGCCCAACCATAGGAAGAATACACGTAGTTTCCTTCCAAATCGGTTTCTATCATCGCAGAGCTCATTCCCAATTTATCAAAGAGTTCTTTTACCGGAAAATCGAGATAGGCTTGATGCGAAATAAATTGATTGCGTAGGTATTTCCCCAATAAGTTGGTTGTGCCGCTAGAATAATTCCAATGGGAACCAATGGGAAATTTCAAATCCTTGTGCAGTTGCATTTGGCTCATGTCTTTATGCATAAATAACATGCGGGTTACATCGGAAATGTGATTGTAATCTTCGTTCCATTCCAAGCCACTGCTCATTTGCAAAAGTGAATGAAGCGTAATGTTTTTACGTTCATCTTGTGCCCATTCAGGAAATAATTGCGTGGCATTTCTGTTGATTTTACCTTGTTTTTCCATAATTCCAAACAAAGTAGCCATGACACTTTTGGTCATAGACCAACCCAAAATAGGGGCATTTTTATCAAAACCTTCGTCGTATTTTTCAGCAATAATGTGATCTTTATAAATGACGACCAAAGCACGAGTCATCAAACTGTCCTTGCCTTTGGGATCAAAGGCATTGTGAACCGCTAAGTTAAGCTTTTTATAGTCAATATTGGCAAACAAAGTATCTTGAGGATCTTCATTGCCGTATGGATAATACGGATTTAACGGACAATTGTGTGGCGCAGGAAAATACGTAATACGAGGCATGGATGCGTTTTTCAAAGCCAATTGACAACCCAAATCTTCGTGATATACCGCTTTGCGTTTCATCAATCCCAATACAGAAGCCGTTACCGTTTTGTGAATGGTATCCACTTCATATTTAGCTATATCTATGGGAGGAAAATTATTATCGGTTTTGGCTACAAAATCTTGTGATCTACCGGCTTCAAACATACACGAACACATATTTTTGGCTGCATAACCGGAAATGATGTTGAGACGTGGATATTGCCAAATCACTACAGCAACCACGATGAAGAGAAGTGCGAGTAGGATGTATTTGAGTTTTTTCATCTTTAGAAAGGTTAATTTATCGGATAAAAGTAAATAAATTTTGTCAATTCAAAAATACACATTACTTTTGTTGACCATTTGGTTAAATATTATGGTTAAACCTTTTAATCAAATTAAACCAAATAGTGAGGACATGACTTTAAGTCAAACCCTCACTCAACTTAAATCAAACCTCACACAAATAATATATAAAATGGAAAACGAAAACACCGAACAAAAAATTCTCAACGCCGCCAACGAAGTTTTTCAAGAAAAAGGTTTGTATGGTGCCCGCATGCAGGAAATTGCAGACAAAGCCGGTATCAATAAAGCTTTGTTGCATTACTATTATCGCAGTAAAGAAAAATTATTTGAAACCGTATTTCGAGCAGCTGTTACGCTTATGGCACCTAAAATCCGTAACATCATCAGTTCGGAGGAACATTTATTTGACAAAATTCGACGCTTCACTGATGAGTACATCAGCTTTTTGAGTAATCATGCTTTTTTACCGGCTTTTGTCATCAACGAACTCAATAAAAATCCCAAACTCATTCAAGATGTATTTTTACTTGAAATTGGAGATAGTTTTCAAAAACTGAGAGATGATGTACAAATACTTGCCAATAAAGGAGAAATAAAACCCGTGGAAGTTGAACACGTGTTGGTCAATATGATTTCCATGAGCTTGTTTCCCATCATTGCCAAACCACTTCTCAAAACCATGTTTGACAAATCGGAAGTCGATTATCAACAATTTTTAAACGAACGAAAAAAACTGGTAGCCGATTTAATTATTGAGTCCATTAAAGTTAATTAGCGAATTGGCACACTTCGACAAGCTCAGTGCATCGCATTAACACATTAACAAATTAGCACATTAACAAATGAAATTAAAAACCATATTCCTTTTTCTATTTTTCAACAGTTTGCTTTTCTATTCGCAAGAAAAACTATCCCTAACACAATGCTATACTTTGGCATTGGAAAATCATCCCTTGCAAGGCAAATCTGAAATCCTTCAAAATCAAACCCAATGGGAATTACAATCTTTGGAGGCTCAAAAATATCCTCGTTTGGATGCTGAAGTTCAAGCCACATACCAATCGGATGTCATGGTTTTACCCATTTCCTTACCCAATATCAGCATTGAAGCACCCGATAAAGATCAGTACAAAGCTACCCTTACAGCCAGTCAATTGATTTACAATGGCGGATCCATCCAAACGCAAAAATCGCTGAAAGAAGCACAATTGGCTACCCAAAAAACAGAAGTGGAAGTCCAACTGCATCCGTTGAAAAATCAAATCAATGTTTTGTATTTTAATATATTGTTGTTGCAACAAAAAATGGAAATTCTGACAAACAGCATCAGCCAGTTGCAGAGCAAAGAAGCAGAAATCCAAAAACTGATAGCAACCGGTAGCACTTATGAAAGTGCATTGGAACCGGTTCAAGTGAAAATTTTGGAATTGACCCAACAGTTGGTTGAAATCAATGCCCAAAAAACGCAATTGTATGACCAATTGGGTTTGGTAATAGGTCAAAAAATAACGCCCAATACCCACTTGGAAATACCGCAAACATTGGGTGAAACGCAACCTAGATTGGAACTGGCATGGTTTGAATTGCAAAAAAACAACGTTGATTTACAAACCGAACTCTTAAAAAAACAAACCTTTCCCAAAGTAACCGCCTTTGGAACTGCCGGATACGGCAAACCCGGACTCAATATGTTGTCCAACTCCTTTGATGATTATTACATCGTTGGCTTAAAAGCGCAATGGAATGTATTTGATTTTCACGCCAACAAAAAGCAACGAGAAGCCCTATTGCTCCAAAAGGAATTGATAGATAACCAACGTCAAGTTTTTGAATGGAATGTGAATCAAACCGCAGAAAACTACAAATTGGAAGTGGTAAAGTACCAAACCTTACTTCAAACCGATGTGGAAATCATCCAATACCGTAAAAAAATTGTGGAAACCGCCGACAAACAACTCAAACACGATTTGATTACAACCAGTGATTATACTGCCGAAGTAAACAAACTATTAGAAGCGGAAATCAATCAAAAAACACACGAAATATTAATGGCATTAGCCCAAGCAAACTATAATACTACACTATATGAATAACATTATCAAAATGACAAGTGCGTCTCTACAATCGCTTTTGTTTGTTTCTATGACTATTTTATTGCTTTCATCTTGTAAAACATCGGATGATAAAGCTGATGCTTATGGAAATTTTGAAGCTACGGAAGTAACCATTTCCTCCGAAACCAATGGAAAAATAATGCTCTTTACGATTTCAGAAGGTCAAAAATTAGAGAAAGGAACTTTGGTTGCAGAAGTCGATTCGACGGCTTTGGTGCTTAAACGCAACAACCTATTGGCTGCCAAAAAAGTGATTTACAGCAAATCCAAGGGTGTTTTGTCCCAAATCAATGTCTTGAAAACTCAAAAAGAAACGGCCATGCTCAACAAAAAACGCATCGAAGATTTGTTGGCAGATAAACTGGCTAGTCAAAAACAATTGGACGATGTCAATGGACAGATCAATGCATTTGATAAACAAATGGCTAGTATTCAGACTCAAAATGCAGGCGTATTGGATGAAACCCAAACGATTGATGCTCAAATTGCCGAATTGAATCATCAAATTGCCCAATGTAAAATATACAATCCGGTAGCCGGAACCGTATTAGTAAAATATGCCGAGGCTGGTGAAATGACCGGTTTTGGCAAACCGCTCTACAAAATTGCCAACCTCGACGTCATGCAATTCAAAGGTTATATCAGCGAAACCCAATTGAGTACGGTCAAAGTAGGACAGAAAGTGGAAGTAAGCGTAGATGCTGCCGACGCCTTGATAGGCCACGAAGGAACCATTACTTGGATTTCCTCAGAAGCTGAATTTACACCCAAAGTCATTCAAACCAAAGAAGAACGCGTCAACTTGGTTTACGCCATCAAAGTCGATGTCAAAAATGACGGAAGTTTGAAGATTGGGATGCCTGGGGAGATGAGAATACGTTAATTAGCACATTAGCACACTTCGACAAGCTCAGTGCATCGCATTAACAAATTGGAAAATTAATCAAATGAGTATCAAAATCGAAAACATATCCAAATCCTACAACAAAGGCAAAGTTCAAGCCCTGCAAAACATCTCGTTTGAAGTGCAACCGGGCGAATTATTTGGTTTGATCGGTCCTGACGGTGCCGGAAAAACCACTTTGTTTCGCATTTTGACAACGCTTTTAATCGCCGATTCGGGTAAAGCTAGTGTGATGAATAAAGATGTGGTAGCCGATTACAAATACATTCGCAATCAAGTAGGGTATATGCCGGGCAAGTTTTCCTTGTATCAGGATTTGACGGTAGAAGAAAATTTGAATTTTTTTGCAACCATATTTGGAACGACATTGGAAGAAAACTACGATTTAATCAAAGATATTTACGTCCAAATCGAGCCTTTTAAAACCCGAAGAGCCGGCAAACTTTCGGGTGGTATGAAACAAAAACTAGCCTTGTCATGTGCCTTGATTCATAAACCGGAAGTGCTTTTTCTAGATGAACCTACTACCGGTGTAGATCCGGTTTCGAGAAAAGAGTTTTGGGAAATGCTGAAGCGCCTGCAACAAAAAGGGATTACCATATTGGTCTCTACGCCTTATATGGATGAAGCAGCACTCTGCGATCGTATCGCTTTGATCAAAGATGGTAAAATCCTTAAAACCAATACACCCGAACAAATAGCGCAGGATTTTCCACACGCACTTTTTGCCATACGTGCAGACCAAATGTACCAACTGCTATCCGATTTAAAGGCATATCCCAAAACCTACAGCGTATATCCGTTTGGCGAATACGTACATTTTTCTTCCGATGATGCCACACTTACCGGAATTGAAATCATCAAATACCTCACGTCCAAAGGACATCAGAACGTGGTAATCCAACCCATCAAACCCGATATCGAAGATATATTTATGGAACTATCTTAACGTCTAAACTAAAAACAAATCATCATGAACATTCTCAAAGAATTGAATTTCAACAACGACAAACCCGCCCTATTTTCGGTTTATAAATCTGATGGTATCAACATCGTAGCTATCGGACTTAAAGAAAACCAAACGGTTTCTAAACACAAAACCTCATTGCCAACCCTTTTAACGGTTTTAAAAGGTAAAATCAGTTTTAGTATTGAGGGAGAAACCTTCGAACTGTTTGAATTTGACACCTACCATATTCCGGTTCAAATCGAACATGAATTAACCGGTTTGGAAATGGAAAATATGGTTCAATTGGTTCAAGAAAAAAAATAATGAACACCGACAAATCCATATGGGTAAAAGATCTCACCAAAAAATTTGGAGATTTTACGGCAGTAGATGCCATTTCATTTGAAGTAGGAAAAGGTGAAATTTTTGGATTCTTGGGAGCCAATGGCGCTGGGAAAACCACTGCCATGAAAATGCTGATCGGTATATCCAAACCTACATCTGGTGCTGCGATGGTAGCCGGTTATGACGTGTTTCACCAAGCCGATTTGGTCAAGCAAAACATCGGATACATGAGTCAGAAGTTTGCTTTATACGACGATTTGACCATCAAGGAAAACGCCCGTTTTTTTGGAGGAATTTACGGTTTGACCAATACCGAAATCAAATCCAAAACACAACAATTGATAACGGATTTGGGAATACAGGAAGTTGTCAATCAAAATGTGGGTTCGCTTCCATTAGGTTGGAAACAGAAACTGGCTTTTTCGGTGGCTTTGTTACACGAACCCAAAATTGTCTTTCTGGATGAACCCACCGGAGGCGTTGATCCCATCACCCGACGCCAATTTTGGGAAATGATTTATAAACAAGCACACAACGGAACTACCATTTTTGTGACCACGCATTATATGGACGAAGCGGAATATTGTGACCGGGTTTCTATTATGGTGGATGGTAGAATTGATGCATTAGATACACCAGCCCAACTGAAAAAACAGTTTGATGCTGAAAGCATGAATGAGGTGTTTTTGAAATTGGCGAGGAAATGAGCAAATTAGCACATTGACACATTAGCACATTAGCATATTGGCACATTAGCAAATTAATAAAATGAAAAGATTTATAGGTTTTGTAAAAAAAGAGATTTACCACATTTTGAGGGATAGACGTTCGTTGTTTATTTTGTTTGGGATGCCTATTGTACAGATTTTGTTGTTTGGATTTGCCATTACCAATGAAATCAATAATGTGAAAATCGGGATTTTAGACAAGTCAAATGACGAAATAAGTCGTCAATTAATACAAAAAATTGATGCATCGCCCTATTTTCAAATTGATCAATATTTATATGATTCCAATGAATTCGAAACTACTTTCAAAAAAGGCAAAATTAAGGCTATATTAGTGTTTGAAGCTCAAACAGCTAAAGAGTTAATAACAAAAGGAAGTGTGAAAATTCAAGTTCTGACTGATGCTACTGAACCAAATACTGCAAACACTATCCTCAATTACATACAAGCAATCATACAAAATTTTCAATCGGAAATTAACTTACAACAAACAATTCCACTTCAAATTGTTGTAGAAAGCAAAATGCTATATAATCCTGAATTAAAAAGTGTTTATTTATTTGTACCAGGTGTTATGACAATTATATTGATGCTTGTCTCGGCCATGATGACATCAATTTCAATTGCCAAGGAAAAAGAAATTGGAACAATGGAGATTCTATTGGTTTCACCACTCAATCCATCACAAGTGATTGTGGGTAAAGTTTTTCCTTATATTTTATTATCAATATTTAATGCAATTGTTATTTTACTTTTAGGTTTTTTTGTTTTTGGGATGCCTATGAATGGCAATTTGGTATTATTAGGATTGGAAAGTGTCTTATTTATTTTAAGTGCATTATCTTTAGGAATATTAATATCTACCATTTCTCAGACCCAACAAACGGCTATGATGATTTCATTAATGGGACTATTATTACCTGTAATCCTATTATCGGGATATATTTTTCCCATAAGCAGCATGCCCCAACCATTACAAATCATGAGTAATATTGTACCTGCCAAATGGTATATTATTATTTTAAAAGGCATTATGTTAAAGGCATCAGGCATTGCACTATTATGGAAAGAAACACTAATTTTAGTAATCATGACACTTTTCTTTTTAGCATTAAGTGTTAAAAATTATAAAATCAGGTTAGAATAGTCTTTCAGTCATTCAATGATTTTGAGTCATCAGATTCTTAAAAGAAACAAATACCAAACATGCCTGAGATTGGCGAGTTTTAAATTCAAAAATTCAAAATTCAATTACTAAATCTTGAGAACAATATTATTTATAATACAGAAAGAATTCAAACAGATATTTAGGAATAAAGCAATGTTACCTATAATATTTGTGATGCCAATCATACAGATTTTGGTTTTATCTTATGCCGCTACATTTGAAGTCAAGAACATTCGTATAGGTTTTATTGATAACGATAAGTCGGTTGATAGTAGAGATTTTATAAACAGATTTAACGCATCTTCTTTATTTATCTTAACTGATTTGTTTCAGAATTCTGATCAAGCAATAATAGCAATACAAAAAGGAAAAATAGACGTATTTATTGAAATCCCTGTTGATTTTGAAAAAAAAATGATACAGGATGAACATGTCAATTTATCGGTTCAAATAGATGCAATAAATGGTTCAGCAGCTGGAGTTATTAATGGATATGTAGGACAAATTGTAAAAATATTTGGAGATGATATAAGAAAAAATATTTCAACTCATTACGTAGTTAATTCTAATTTAAAACGATTTGAAATTGTGCCTTCCTATTGGTACAACCCTGAACTTGATTATAAAATTTTTATGGTACCTGGAATCATTGTAATTTTGGTTACCATGATCTCCTTTTTCCTTTCAGGCATGAATATCGTTAGAGAAAAAGAAATCGGAACACTAGAACAAATAAATGTAACACCTATCAAGAAACACCAATTTATCATTGGTAAATTATTACCATTTTGGATTTTAGCACTCTTCATTTTGTTCTTTGCAATGAATATTGGTCGAATACTTTTTCATGTCCCAATATTGGGGAATCCTTTTCTTATTTTGAGCTTTGCATCCATTTATATTTTAGTTTTTTTAGGGATGGGTTTTTTTATTTCAAATTTTACTGATACACAGCAACAAGCCATGTTTATTGCTTGGTTTTTTGTTGTCATCTTTATATTGATGGGAGGATTGTTCACCCCTATAGAGAGTATGCCAATATGGGCTCAAAGACTAACTGAATTTAATCCTGTAAAATATTTCATCGAAGTCATCAGAATGGTAATGCTCAAAGGCTCAGATTTTTCTGATGTTAAATTGCAATTTTTAAAAATTAGTATTTATGCTTTGGTTATGAATGGCTTGGCTGTATGGAGTTATAAAAAAACTAATTAAAAATAATGATAACTTAAAACAAATTAATTATGAATTACGGCAAAATTAACATTGCAACTGGTCTTTTTTTCTTGGCTTTTTTTATGATGTACGGGTTTCTATTGATTTACAATAGAGACTTTGCCTCAAACAAATTGGAATGGATTGCCAATTCTGAATCGGGTGCCCATTTTGAATCGCGACTAGCACACGTTCACGGAAATTTATTTGCCGTACTCAATATCTTCATCGGATATTTAATGTTGCAATTTAATATCAGAGCAAAATCACTTCAATGGATTTCCATTTTTTTACTCGGTGGTATGTTAATGCCATTAGGAATTTTAGCGGAATTAATATTTAAAGCTCCGCCAATTTTTGTGCTTTTGGGCGCAATAAGTGTTATTATAGCAATAGTTTGGCTTGGATTTGAAGTAATCAAAAAGCCCAAATAAAATAGTTTGAATGTCCTTAAAAATATTACTTAAACGCACTTTATTCCATACTTAAACCGTTAATTGATTATTTTTTTGGACATTCTTTTTTTAACTTTTAATCTTAATTACAATGAGAATCTTTACCTTTATTTTGTTAATTGCTTTTGGATTGTTAACCTTTTTTTTGAGTAGTTCCGTACTATTTGACTGGTTTGGAATAAGAGCCTTAGAAGGGAACTTTGTCCCTTTTGTGGTTTGGATAAATCTATTAAGTGCTATACTCTATTTAATTGCGGCTTATCTATTAATAATGAAAAAGAAAATGGCATTTACGGCTTTGATTATCAGTTTGATATTATTAATCATAGGCAATATTGTTTTACAATTCTACATTAAAAATGGTGGATTATATGAGTTGAAAACCCCTAAGGCATTACTTTTTAGAACAATAATTACAGTAATTCTTACAAGTTTGTCTTATGTCATTTTATTTAGAAAAAAATCAATTTAAGCAAAATGAAATTGGTTTATAAAATAGTGATTTTCACATTTGTTTTTTTCAATGTGATTGAAATTTTTTCTCAGGAAACAAGTAATCCTAAATTTGAATTATCAACGATTGCACAAGCTAATCAAGGGAATAGCTATATTACTTTTCCAACTGATATTGGCAATATGGAACCGCTAATATTTGAAGCTAATTTGATACCCAATTTTATAATTAGAGAAAACAGCAACTCTAAATTGATGGGTGTACTGACACCACAGATTATTATAAGAATGTATAATCAATATTCTTATCCAATAAAAACACCTAGTTATCGTCCACAGGTAACATTGTACTATAACTTTAAAGAAGCGTCAACATTTAAAAAAGTTATTTTTGGAAGATTAGCTCATCATTCTAACGGTCAAAACGACTCACTGATATATTACAATGGATTGTTAAATATAGATTCAGGTGATTTTTCAACAGATTTTATTGAAGCCGGTTATATCTTTACCAATTTGGCACCAAAAACAAATGCTGTTCGATTTTTTAAATCCTCATTGGAATATCATCCTAAAAATTCGACACATGAACTATTAAACAACAGCTATCAACGTTGGCGCTGGCACAACGAATTTTCTGCTTTTAAAATTCCTGTTAATAATCAAAACAAAAAAGCAAGAATGTCTTTGGACGTAAAAACGATAATTTTTTTAGGAAATATAATTGATACCCCTACATTTTCAACCGATAGATTCCAAATGAGCGTAACATACAGTTATTATCCAAAGTTTTTAGAAGATATAGGTTTTTTTGTGCAATTTTATCAAGGTAAAGATTTTTATAACGTTTATTATAATCAAGATAGAACAATGTTGCGTTTCGGCTTAATGACCGACAAGTTACGTTTTTAATTAAATTCAACCCGGTGCGTTATTTTATAGAGGTCATCCGCATGGTAATGCTCAAAGGTTCAGGCTTCCATGATGTAATGCCTCAATTCCTTAAAATAAGTATATATGCACTTGTGATGAATGGATTGGCTATATGGAGTTATCATAAAACCAATTAAAAATATTACTTTTGCCTCCGTAACTTTTATTACCATTTAAAATGCATTCCAAATTTTTATTCAACCTACTGGTTTTCGTATGGTTTACGGGAATCACTTTTGCTCAAGAAAAAGACAATACCAAACCTACTTATACCGGAACGGTGACTTCAATGATTCATGTTCCTTCTATTGCGTCTAGGACGGATTTATTACCATCCAGAACTAAAGAAATCCAAATGATGGATGGTAGAGCTTCCAAAAACATCATTGTTCCTTACAAAGATCCGCAAACAGAGGATGATTTTTTTGTAAAAAATCCTAGTCCTTTAAGTCAAAAAGTTTCCGGTAGAGCACCAGATGTAGTTTGGGATGCCTATACTTCTAGCACCCAACCTACCGACCCGGATTTAGCCGTAGGACCCAATCACGTATTTGTAGTTTTTAATACCGGCTTTATCATTTATGATAAAAATGGGGTTGCCTTAACCGGACAATTGGCTCCCGAACCTGCCATTTTTCCTACTAGTGGCTGTTGTGATTTAACTGTATCTTACGACAAACCTGCGAATCGTTGGGTCGTTACCTATTTGACTTATTCAGACGGAGCACAAATTGCTGTTTCTGATGGTCCAGACCCTGTAAATGACGGTTGGTATGTCTATACCATTTCGCAAATAGTAGATTACCAAAAATTATCCATCTGGAGTGATGGATATTATATGACCGAAAATACAAGTGCAACCAATAAAGTATGGGCTTTGGAAAGAAGTCAAATGCTATTAGGTAATCCCGCCGCCAAGATTGTAGGGTTCAACTTACCAAGTCTTACAACTAGTGGATTTTATAGTCCTCAAGCCTTAAACGTGAGCAGTGCTAATATGCCTGCAGCCGGTAATGCTCCGATTGTATATTTGCAAGATAATGCTTGGAGTGGAATCACCCAAGATCATATTAAAATGTGGTTGATCAATGTCAATTGGACAACTACTTCTTTATCTACTATTTCAAATCCTCAAGAATTTGTAACCACTCCTTTTATTTCTGTTTTCGATAACGGAAGTTTTTCCAACTTAACTCAACCCGAAGGCGGTACAGCTGTAGATGCTTTGCAAGCTACTATTATGAATCAAGCGCAATTCAGAAAGTTTTCTGACCACAATTCGGCTGTGTTTGATTTT
The DNA here is from genome assembly GCA_011391075.1 of Flavobacteriia bacterium. GTDB lineage: Bacteria > Bacteroidota > Bacteroidia > Flavobacteriales > Flavobacteriaceae. The sequence continues at coordinate 64,981 of JAABRF010000005.1, forward strand.
GTGGTAGATACTGACGCTACCACTGGCGAAAATGCCGGAATCAGATGGATTGAATTGAGACAATCTGCCGATGGCCAACCTTGGTCTTTGTATCAAGAAGGTACCTATACAGCTCCCGATGGTAAACACGCTTGGTGCGGCAGTATCATGATGGATGGACAAGGCAATATGGGAATGGGTTATACGGCTATGTCGGGTGCTACAACTTCTTCAACCATAAGAGTGAGCTCTTACTATACCGGACGTTATGCCAATGATCCATTGGGAACCATGACCATTTCAGAACAATTGATTGCCAATGGCAATGGAAACATTCCCGGAACCCGTTACGGCGACTACAATAAAATTGATGTTGACCCCAATAATGATAAAACCTTCTATTTTATCAATGAGTATTACAAAACTTCTAGAAAAGGGGTTGTGGGTAGATTTCAAATTGCCCCCAATTTCAACAATGATATTGGTGTCGTTTCCATTGATACACCCAATGATGGAATGTTAACTAGTTCAGAAAGTGTTTCGGTAACGATATTTAATTACGGTCAAAACGCGGCATCCAATTTCCCGGTTTCCTATCAAATAGATGGTGGAAATATTGTCACTGAAACCTACACCGGAACGATTGCTTCAGCTGGTTATGGTACTTATACCTTTACTACTACCGGAAACTTTGCTACAGAAGGACAAACCTATACTATTTTGGCATATACATCCTTGTCGGGTGATCAAAACAACGACAACAATAGTAAGTCAAAAAATGTATTACATAGATTTGGTAAAGATGTAGGGGTTACTGCATTTATTTCACCACTAAATGGAAACAATTTGGGCATCCTACCTGTAACCGTAACCATTTCCAACTTTGGAGGTTTGGCTCAAAGTAACTTCAATGTTTCTTATACTTTGGGTACTAATGCTCCTGTAGTGGAACTAGTAACTGCAACTGTCAATCCGGGATCAACTATCAACTACACTTTTACCAGTACTGTTGATTTATCTGCATTCCAAACGTATAATCTTTCGGCTACTACTTTGTTAACTGCTGATGCTATTCCATCCAACAATTCGCTTAGTACAACCGTTACCAATTCTTCTTGTTCTGCTTTGGCAAACGAAACAGATTATCCTGTAGGACCTGGTGCTAATACAACTACCAATTCAATCATCAATATTCCGGATGATCAGACGATTACCAAAGTAACTGCTACCATTAATTTAACTCATACCTACGATAGTGATTTGGATATTTATTTAAAAGCTCCAAACAATACTCAAGTTGAACTTTCTACAGATAATGGTGGTAGTGGAGACAATTATACCAATACAGTATTTGATGACAGTGCTACCACATTAGTTACTGCAGGCACGGCTCCATTTACCGGAACTTACAAACCGGAAGGTTTATTATCAACTTTCAATGGTCTTTCCATGATGGGAGATTGGACTTTGATTATTACAGATGATGCCAGTATTGATGGCGGAACTTTATTAAACTGGGGATTGAATATTTGCTACAATGTTACGGTGGGTTTTGACGACGAAATCATGAATTCGAGTGACTTGGTAATAGCAGAAACAGCCACCAACCAATTTAACATCTCATGGACACCCGATGCTTCTTTCAGAGAAAGAATGAACTTGACTGTTTACAATACATTGGGTCAAGAAATCGTATTTCACCGATTGAATAATGTAGATGGAAAATATGCTTATCCATTGGATATGAGTTACGCACCTACCGGTGTTTACATCGTCAAATTGGGTAATAGTAATTTTGCTAAAGTGAAGAGAATTATTGTAAAATAACCATTCACTGAAAAATAAAAAAAACCTCGCAATTAACTTGCGAGGTTTTTTATTTTACCAGTCTTTCTCCTTGGGTTGAGGCTGACCTTTTACTTGTTGTGCTTTGACTTTATCTTGGGTTTTCCTTTCTTCATTATTCATCGCTTCCAAAAGTTGCTTCATCTGTTGCTCCGACATTTTTCCGGGCTGAGGTTTGGGTTTTCCTTTGGATTCTTCCTCTTTGGGATCGTCTTGTTTCGGCTGATCTTGATCTTTTTTTGAGTCCTTATCCCCTTCGTCGGGTTTGGGTTTCTCTTGCTGGTTTTTTTGATCATTCTGATCTTTTTGATCTTGGTCTTTTTGGTCGTCTTTGTTTTGTTGTTTGTTTGGATTGTTTTGGGGCGGATTTTCCTTTAAAAACTTTTGCGCCAAAGCTAGATTGTATCGGGTTTCTTCATCATCGGGATTGATTCGCAAACTATTTTTATAAGAGTCAATGGCTTTCTGATAATCCTTCAAACCCATTTGTGCATTGCCCATGTTGTGAAAAGACTGCGCTTTCAAATGCTTATCTTGGGTGTTTTTACTCAAATCTTCAAACTGCTTGTATGCTTCTTTGTAACGCTTTTGTTGCATCATGGCATTGCCGAGGTTAAAGGCATTTTTTTCATCACCGGGCACTGTTGCCATGGATTTTTTATACGAAACCTCTGCATCGGCGTACTTAGCGTCATTGTATTGCTTATTCCCTTCTCTCATCTCAGCATTAGCCAATCTTTGCGTAGCCGGTTTTACTTCCTTGGTTTTTTGTGCCAAAACCGGATGTATTCCTATTAGGGTCATTAAACCCAGTAAAATGTGTAAGATGTATTTATAGATTAACATTTTGGATTTTAGATTTTGGATTTTAGATTTGGACTCTTGTACCTTAAACTTTAAACTTTAAACTTTTAACTTTTAACTTTTAACCTTAACCTATTAACTTGAAAATAGCAGTAGTAATCCTAAATTGGAATGGAAAAGACCTCTTACAAA